>JAKALV010000028.1 GCA_021824055.1 Acidobacteriota bacterium | reverse complement strand
CGGGCCGCACGATCATTCGATACGCCAGCGTGGCGATTGTGTTCGCCGGCGCTGTCTTGCTGTCGTACGCCGGGATGGTGCTCATTGGGGCGCGCGTCGCTGACGCCGCGTTTCGCTCGACCCTCGAGACGTCGGTTTCGGCGAAGTCGTCAGGCGCCGGAATCGCATCGGCGGCACCGCTCACCCCGGGCGAGGCGATCGGCGAGCTTCGGATCGAGCGCCTCAAACTGAGCGCCGTGATCGGACAAGGGGAAAGTGACGCGGTACTCCGACGCGGCGTGGGGCATCTCGTCGATACCGCGTGGCTGGGCCAACGCGGCAATGTGGTGCTGGCGGGACATCGCGACACGATATTCCGGGCGCTTCGCGAGATTCAGCCGGGTGACCTGATCGACGTCACAACACTGGATCGGCAGGCGCATTACGAAGTGCAGTCCCTGGCTGTGGTGCCGCCAACGGCGCTCGATGTCCTCAAGTCCGCGGACGATAACACGCTGACGCTGATCACCTGCTACCCGTTCAGTTTTATCGGGCCGGCTCCGGATCGATTTGTCGTGCGCGCCAGAGAGATACGGTAGGCGCCGCTGACGGCGGCAGCCTACTTGCCGATCATGCCGGCGATCTTCTGCCAGTCGGCCTTCACGAACACTTCGTAGGTGGTCCACAGGTCGAGGCCGCCCGTGCTCTCGGTCGGGCGCCCCTTCTTCCACACTTTCTCGAGATCCCGGAACTGCATCGCCGTGAGAATCTGGGGCACGGTCGGGGGCAGCCGGGTATCGAAGAAGCCGGGGTTGTGCGCGACGAGCGGAAAACATCCGGGCGTGCCCATTGCCACGAGGCCGCTGTCCGTGTGATTGCCGCGATCGGCGGCCAGGCAGGCCGGCGCGCTGCGTTCGGCCGGTGGCATGGCCGCGAGATCGCTCTCGGCCGTCTTGACGCCGGCGATGACGCGCGCCATGGGCGATTCCTTCGGATCGTGGGACGCGCCCTTCTTCAACGCGGCGAGCGTATCGGCCTCGTCGCGCTCCCAGTAGCGGCGCTCGTGCTCCATCGCGGCGGCTCCCTTGGCCGCGAGCTTGTCGACGGCAGCCTTGTACTTCGCCTGGCGCGCCGCGACCGCGGCGGGCGCGAGGAAGGCATCGAGCTGTTTCTGCTGCGCCGCGATGTACAACTCGGCGTTGGCCGCGTCGGGCTTGTGCGTGGCGATGAATGCCTTGAGGAACCGCTCGCGGGAGACCGGCGTCCACACCGGGCGCCCGTTCGTGGTGACGACCAGCAGGTCGCCATACGTCGGGAAGCCGCCGATGTCTTCCGTCCGAGTGGGTTGCTCGTAGATGGTGCCTGCCGCATCCTGGAGGTTGTTGACGCCGGCGCCCCTGGGCAGCCGATTCACGCTGAACTCGATCAACGAGGTCTCATCGCCGATCTCGTGCTCGCGGGTTTCCTTGCCGCCCTCCCGGCGGATGACCTCGTAGCGATCGAAGCTCCCCATCAGAAGTCCGCCGGCGATCTGCCGGTATTTCACGGCGCCCTTCAGGTACGCCGAGTAATCGCCCGGAGCATCGGCCGATGCGCTGATCAGGGGATCGACCCCGATCGGCGGATTCCAGACCGGCGACGACCTGAAGACGTCGGCGATCTGCTTGAGCCGCGTTTCGAACGCTTTGCCGTCCGCCGCGGTCATGCCCAGCAACCTGAGGTCCTGATCCGACACGTTGAAGTGCCAAGGGCGCCAGACGCCAGGCTCGTTGATCAGAAACCGCAGGGTCCCTTGCCCGGCTCGCGCCGGCAGCACCACGACAAGCAGCAGGAGGCTGAGCAGGAATCGACAACGGATCGACGACCGGATCGCCATGGGGCCATCCTACGGCGCGTGGGGCCGCGTGACAAGATCGCCGCCGCAGCTCTGCGCCGCCGGGCCTCAAGCCCGACGGCCCTGAGCGAAGCCGGCCGGCTACTTGGCGGGCTGGGCGTCCTTGATGATCACGAGCGTTTCGCCGGGCCGGATGAGACCAAGGTCCCGGCGGGCTTCGTCTTCGATGGCGCCCGGGTCGTACTTGAGCCGGTTCATTTCATTCAGGCTGCGCTGATTCTCTTCGCGCAGGGCGTTGATCTGGCGCTGAAGCGCGTCGTACTGGCGCCTTGCCTTGAGGGTGGCCAGCAGGCCGTTGTCGCCGACCAGCGCGTTGACCATGAAGGCCGCCGACACAAACAGCAGGGTGTATCGGAGCATGGTCTTCCGGCGCTGGCGGGCTTCGAGCCCGACGGCGCGGCGCCGTGCCCGCGCCCGCACCGGCGCGGAATCCGCCGCCGGCGTCACCGACGCCGGCGCATCGGGCGAGGCGTCATCAATCCGCGGCAATTGGGGCTCCTGCACGTCGACAGCTGTTGTACCAGTTTGTCGGCACTCGTACAAGAGGAAAATAGACCTCATGAGCGATTTTGTGGTGGCGCTGACAACCGTACCGGCGGCGTTTGACGCGGAGGGACTGGCAAAGACCCTCGTCGAACGCGGATTGGCGGCCTGCGTGAACGTGTGGCCTGGTGCGACCTCGGTCTATCGATGGGAAGGCGCCGTCGAGACGGCGCGCGAGCAGCAGCTGATCATCAAGACATCGGCGGACAAGATCGGCGCGCTCGACGAGGCGATCACCGCGCTGAGCCCGTATGACGTGCCGGAGTTCATCGTGCTGCCCATTGTGGCCGGCAGCAGCGCCTACTTGGCGTGGCTCGACGCGGACTAGTGTTAGAGGGGCAAAGAGGCGAAGGGGCAGAGAGGCAATGAAGATCTCACTGACAGTCTGTCAGTGGACCTTTCATTGCCTCTCTGCCCCTTTGCCCCTTTGCCTCTTTAACGAAGTGCTTGTTCCAGATCCTCGATTAGGTCGTCGATGTCCTCGATGCCCGCCGAGATCCGGATCAAGGCGTCCGAGAGGCCGATCTTCGCGCGCCGCTCCGGCGGCACGGACGCGTGCGTCATTGACGCCGGATGGCACACGAGGGTTTCCACGCCCCCGAGGCTTTCGGCCAGGGCCATCAGCTTGAAACGGTTCAGCACCTGCCGCGCGACGTCGAGCGACGCCACCTCGAACGAGAGCATGCCGCCGCACCCGTTGGGCATCTGCTTCTTGGCCAGGGCGTACTGCGGGTGGGACGGCAGGCCGGGGTAGATGACCTTGGTGACTTTCGGGTGCTTCTCGAGAAACTGCGCGAGGGCCGTGCCGTTGGCGGTGTGCTGCTTCATGCGCAGGGGCAGCGTCTTGGTGCCGCGCAGGACCAGCCACGAATCGAACGGGCTGAGGATCGCGCCGGCCGAGTTCTGAATGAAGCGCAGCCACTCGATGTCCTCGTCGCGCGTGGCGATCACCACGCCGCCGATCGAATCGCTGTGCCCGTTGAGGTATTTCGTCGTGCTGTGCATGACCAGATCGGCGCCGAGCGCGATCGGCCGCTGCAGGCACGGACTCGCGAACGTGTTGTCCACGGCGAGGATGGCGCCCTTGCGATGGGTCAGGGCGGCGATCTCCGCGAGATCCGATAGCCGCAGCACCGGATTGGTCGGCGTCTCGACGAACACCAGCTTGGTCCTGGCCGTGAACGCGCGCTCGACCTCCTCGATCCGGGATGTGTCGACGTAGCTGAACTGCAGGCCGTAGCGGGTCAGCACCTTGTCGAACAACCGAAACGTGCCGCCGTACGTATTGTCAGTGACAATCACATGGTCGCCCGACGACAGCCGCGACGTGATGGCGCTCACCGCCGACATGCCCGAGGCGAACGCGAACGCCGCTTTGCCGCCCTCGATCGCAGCCAGATTGGCCTCGAGCGCCGCGCGCGTCGGATTCTGTGTCCGCGCGTATTCAAAACCCTTATGCTTGCCGAGTTCTTCCTGCACGTACGTCGAGGTCTGGAAGATCGGCGTGATGATGGCTCCGGTGGAGGGATCCGGTTCCTGTCCCGCATGCAAACAGACCGTGGCGAACCGCGCATTCTTCGCAAGTTTCATGGTGTTATGATGCCATTTCTTCTGCTCACGTGCCTCTGAAACGGTCGATCCAGCAAGCACTTGGCGTGCTCCGCACGTTGCCCGGACGGTTGTTTCTGCTGTCGGCCGGCTTGCTGATCGTGATCTTTGCGTTGCAGGTGACCGCCGGATTACCGCCGATCGTCGATCTGTTTCGCAAGGTGGTCCGGCTCGCGTTCCTGGTGTCGGTCGTCTGGCTGTTCGGCCGCGCGTTTCTGCGCGGTCAGCGGCAATGGCTGTGGGCGGTGCGGCGCAAGCTGATCCTCTCGTACGTCTTCTTCGGCGTGTTTCCGGTCGCGCTGATCGTGGTCTTCGTGCTCGTCGCCGGCCTCTTTCTCTACATGAACACGGCGACGTACCTGTTTCAGACCGGCTACCAGAACATCGTGGACGATGTGGCGCTGGTAGCCGAGACCGCGGCCGTCGAGATCGGTCAGAATCCGTCCGCCGCCGCCGAGGTGCTCGCGCGCAAGTACAGCAGCCGCCAGTCGATGTATCCCGCCATGTCGCTGGCCGCCATCCGGCGCGTGTCCGGCAACACGTTCGAGTCGGTCGCGGCCGGACCCTGGCGGCACTTGCCGGCGCCGGTGTCCATTCCCGACTGGCTGCTCAACCGGCCCGGCGGCTTCAAAGGTACGCTGGCGCTCGTGACGTCGGGCACCGCCGACGAGCGCCTGTTGATTCGGGCGGTCGTGCCGAACGCGGACGGCCTGGAGTTCGTGGTCGTCGACCTGCCGGTGGATTCGGACGTCATCTCGCGCCTGAACGACAGCACGGGCGCGCGCATCGAGAGCGTCACCTTCACGAGCCTGGCGAGAACGGCCACGCCGCTCGTCGGAACCGCCGACGTCGTGCCCGCGAAGAAGAGCACGCCGAGCCCGGCCGAGTCGGGCTCGCTGATCGGGTTCAGCCGCACGATCGCCATCATGGACTTCATCGACTGGTCGACCGGCGTGCCCGGCCGCGCGCCGATCGTGCTGGATGCGCCCGTCGGCCAGCTCTACGACCGCATGGCGTCGGCGCAATCGGGCGGCGCCCAGTTGCTCGACGCCGCCAACCTGAAGCTGGCCCTGCTGGTGCTGGCCGGCCTGTTTCTGGTGATCCAGGTGTCCGCGTTCATCGGCGGCGTCGCGCTGGCGCGACGCATCACGTCGGCCGTGCACTTTCTCTTCTACGGCACGGCCCGGATCGGTCAAGGCGACTTCACGCACCGCATTCCGATCGGCGGCAACGACCAGCTCGGCGACCTGGCGGGCTCGTTCAACAACATGAGCGCGAGCATCGAGCACCTGCGCCACGTCGAGCGCGACAAGCTGCGGCTGGATGAAGAACTGCAGATCGCCCGCCGCATTCAACGATCGCTGCTGCCGAGCGCAGTGCCGCAGGTGCCGGGACTCTGCATCGCGGACCTCTGCGAACCGGCGATGGAAGTCGGCGGCGATTACTACGACTTCTTTCCGCTCGGGCCGCGCCAGCTGGGTGTGCTGGTCGCCGACGTGTCGGGCAAGGGCACATCGGCCGCGTTGTACATGGCCGAGCTCAAGGGCCTGATGCTCGCGCTCAGCCGGCGCCACCGGTCCCCGCGCGCGCTGCTCGTCGAGTTGAATGATCTGCTGGCCGACCATCTCGATAACCGCAGCTTCATCACGATGACCTACGCCGTGATCGACCTCGACGCCGGCACGCTGACGTGCGCCCGGGCCGGTCACACGCCGCTGCTCGTCTGCCGCGAGGGCGCCAGTCGGGTCGTCGTTCCCGACGGCATGGTGCTTGGGCTGCGCCTGCCCGGCGCCGCCGAGCGATTCGGCGAGATACTCAAGGAGCACACGCAGCCGATCCAGCCCGGCGATGTCATCGTTCTCTACACGGACGGCATCACCGAGGCGATGAACATGGAGGGCGACCTGTTCGGCGACACGGCGCTGTCGCGTGTGGTGTCGGCGCATTGCGATCTGGATGCGGCGGGTGTTCGCGAACGCGTCCTGCGGGATGTGAGAGCATTTGTGGGCGAGGCGGAGCCGCACGACGATATGACCATGGTGGTGCTGAAAGTGCAGGACGCGGCGTGAGCGACGATCCCCACGGCGGCGCGCCCGAAGAGGTGTTCCGGTCGACCTCGTCGGTCGAAGCGGAGGTGGTGCGCGGGTTGCTCGACGCGCACGGCATTCGCGCCGTGGTGTCGATGGGCGGCCAGACATCGTTCCGGATCACCGTGCTCGCGCCGATCGCCGCCAAGGCGGTGGCGCTGATCTCGGCCCATCTGGACGAGGCGGCGGCGACGGAAGTGCGGCGCCTCAGCGAAACGCTCGGCCCGCTCGAGGAGCGGATCGGGCACAAGTTCCGCGATCTCGGACTGCTGGAGCACGCGCTCACGCACCGGTCGCGCGCGCACGAAGACGCCAGCGGCGGCGTGATCGACAACGAGTCGCTCGAGTTCCTGGGCGACGCCGTGCTCGGCTTTGTGATCGCCGACATGCTCTTTCATCACTTTCCCACGCACGATGAAGGCTACAAGTCCAAGGTCAAGGCGTCGATCGTGTCGGCGGTCTCGCTCGCGCGTCTCGCGGAGGCAATCGACCTGGGCCGCTTTGTCCTCCTCGGCCGCGGCGAAGAGAAGACCGGCGGCCGCCACAAGCACGCCATCCTCGCGGATTGTTTCGAAGCCCTGATCGCGTCGATCTATCTGGATGGCGGCGTCGAGGCCGCGCGCGCGTTCATCATGGCCCGCTTCGGGCCGCTGATTCTCTCGGCAGGCGATCAGGCCGACGATGCGTCCTTTACCGAAGACTGGAAGTCCGCGTTGCAGGAGTGGCTCCAGGCCAACGGCCGCGGCTTGCCGAACTACCGCCTCGCGTCGGCGGAGGGCCCGGACCATCGCAAGCGGTTTGATGTGGAAGTGCTGGTGCAGGGCATCCCGGCCGGGCGCGCCGAGGGCCGCTCCAAGAAAGAGGCGGAGCAACAGGCCGCGAAGTTCGCGCTCCAGTCGCTCCGCTCGTAGCTACTGCCGGTCGTAGACGCGCTTGATCTTCGCGTCTTCAATCTTCATGACCGGCTGCGAGGCCTTCATCGTCACCACCAACTGCTTGCCGTCGGCGCTCAAGACGTAGTTCTCGACGACCTTCAGGTCATCCTGCGTGGTGACTTCGCGCGTCATGCCCTTGTTGGTGATCTTGATCTTGATGTCGACTTCGCCGATCTGCGGCTGCTTCAACGTCAGCTTCTTGCCATCCCAGGTCTGCTTGGGAAAGCCGCCGCCATCCTGCTTGATGGTGACGTCCGGGCCGTCAACGATGATGTCGAGCACCTGCGCAGCCTTGTCGAGCAGGCTGAGCATCATCTTGATGCGTTGCGTTTCCTCCGGGCTGAGCACCGATGGAGCCTGATTCGGCACACCGGCCGCGCCGCCCGTGGCATCGAATCCGCCACCGCCGCGACGGCCCCCCGACGCGGACGCGGTCGTGCCGTTTCCGCCGCCACGCCGTTCGCCGGCGGCTGTGGGGGCCGGGCCGTTCGGGTTGTGACTGTCAGCGACGTTGAGCTTCCATGTGCCGGCCACGCCGGTCGCCTGCCGGGCCGCGACCGTGGCCGCTGTCGTCAGAACCAGTGCCATGGCGATGAGGGTTCCACGTTTCATGATCATCTCCGGGTTGCTGTCATTAGTCTTAGTCAATCTCAATGATGCCGGTATCGCGCGCGGTGGCCTCGGCCGCCGCGAACGACGGCTCGGCGCGCCGCGGCCCCGGGACCGTCGGCTCGGTTCCCGTGGATCGCGTCTGCGCGTAGGCGTGGACTTCGCGCGCGATGTCGTCCTGCGACGGCGGCGCGCAGCCGGCGTAGAGGCGGACGAAGAGGCGCACGAGCGGATCGTCGAACGTGTAGCGCTTGCGCTGCACAGTCAGCATGTCCACGTCTTCGAGCCACGACAGATAGTCTTTCGTCGAGCCGGGCGTGCGATGCAGCCGTTGCGCGATATCGGTCAGCGTCAGCGGCTCGTCCGAGGCCAGCACGCCCAGGATGGCCTTGAGCGCCCCATACCCGCGCGCGCGATGCAGGCGGAACTCGTAGCTGTAGCGGCAGAGCGCGGTCAGTCGTCCGCCGGGCGCCAGCAGTTCGGCAAGGGCGGTCTCGGCTTCCGAGAGGGCCGAGCCGGCCATGGCGTCAATCAGCGCGGCGGCGTAGCCCACGCGGCCGGCCGACAGGGCGTGGACCGCGGGCGCCACATAGCGCGACCAGTCCTCGCGGCCATCACGCGCGCGCGCCATGGCTTCGACCTCCCCGAGCTCGAGCGCCGGCAGGTGGATGACCTCGAACCGCGCCGGCGCGTCGCGCAGCAGCCGATGGGCGCGCGCCGTGAAGCGCGACGCGAGCACGAACCGGTTCGGACTCGCGCCCAGGCGCGTCACAAAATCGCGCTGCACGTGCCGGAGGCCGGGGAAGTTCTCGAACGTGCGCAGATCCTGGAATTCGTCGAGCAGGAACGCGACCGGCTGTCCCTGCGGGCCCTGCGCGAGGTCAAACCCCTCGAGCAGATGCTCGAACGCCGCGCGCGCCGAATGGCCGTCGACGGGCAGCGACGTCGCGAACGTGAAGGCGCCCGATGCGGTGGCGGCGGCCACCGCGGCCAGACACCGTTCCGGCGTGGTGGCCACGGCCGCCAGGTCGAGGTAGTGGCTAGCCGGACGAGTGAGCTGCGCCAAACGCAGGAGCAGGGAGGTGCGGCCCATGCCGCAGCCGCCGAGCAGGACCGGAATGCGCCCGGCATCGAGCGACGCGAGGATGCGTCGTTCGAGCGCGGGGCGCTCGACGAGCGGCGGCATCATGGATGTCATTGCCCGCCCAGCATCGGCATGCGGATGCCGTGGCGGCGCGCCGCCGCGATAGCCGCCGGATAGCCCGCATCCGCATGGCGCACGACGCCGATGCCGGGGTCGCACGTCAACACGCGCTCGAGTCTCTCATCCGCGTCGCGGGTGCCGTCGGCGACGATCACCATGCCAGCATGCAGCGAGTAGCCGATGCCGACGCCGCCGCCGTGATGCACCGACACCCACGTCGCCCCCGACGAGGCGTTCAGCAGCGCGTTGAGAATGGGCCAGTCCGCGATGGCGTCGCTGCCGTCGAGCATGCCTTCGGTTTCACGGTTCGGGGAGGCCACCGATCCGGTGTCGAGATGGTCGCGGCCGATCACGATCGGCGCCTGCACCACGCCGCGCCGGACGAGATCATTCAGCGCGAGGCCGAAGCGTGCGCGCTCGCCGTAACCGAGCCAGAAGATGCGCGCGGGCAATCCTTGAAACGCCACGCGTTCGCTCGCCATGCGAATCCAGCGGCAGAGCGGCTCGTCGTGGGCGAACATCTCGAGCGCGAGCTGATCGGTGGCGTGAATGTCGGCCGGGTCGCCCGACAGCGCGGCCCAGCGGAACGGGCCTTTGCCTTCGCAAAACAGCGGCCGCACGTACTCGGGCACGAACCCGGGGATGTCGAACGCGTTCGCGACGCCGGCCTGCTGAGCCTGCGCGCGCAGATTGTTGCCGTAGTCAAACGCGATCGCGCCGCGCTGCTGCAGCGCAAGCATCGCGCGGACGTGCGTGGCCATCGCGGCCATCGAGCGCGCGACGTACGTCGTGGGATCCGACACGCGTAGCGCGTTGGCGTCGGCGAGCGTCATGCCGTTCGGCACGTAGCCGGCGAGCGCGTCGTGCGCGGAGGTCTGATCCGTGAGCACCTGCGGCGTGACGCCGCGCGCCACCAGTTCCGGCAGCACGTCGGCGATGTTGGCCGCGAGGCCGATGGATCGCGCGAGGCCCCGGGCCCGGCAGTCTTCGGCGCGCGCGAGCGCCGCGTCCAGCGTGGGAGCCTGCTCGTCGAGATAGCGCGTGGCCAGCCGGCGCGCGATCCGCGCCGGATCCACCTCCACCACAAGGGCGACGCCCTCGTTCATGGTCACCGCCAGGGGCTGCGCGCCGCCCATGCCGCCGAGGCCGGCCGTGACGGTGAGCGTGCCGCGAAGCGAGCCGCCGAAATGCCGGCGCGCGAGCGCGGCGAGCGTCTCGTAGGTGCCCTGGAGGATGCCCTGCGAGCCGATGTAAATCCACGAGCCGGCCGTCATCTGGCCGTACATCGTCAGCCCTTTGTCTTCGAGTTCCCGGAACGTCTTCCAGTTCGCCCAGGCGGGCACCAGCAGGGAGTTCGCGATGATGACGCGCGGCGCGCCCGGATGCGTGCGGAAGATGCCCACCGGCTTGCCCGACTGCACGACGAGCGTTTCGTCGCCTTCGAGCGACCGCAGCGACGCGACGATGGCGTGAAAGGCTTCCCAGCTGCGCGCGGCGCGCCCGGAGCCCCCGTAGACGACCAGATCGTCGGGGCGCTCGGCCACGTCGGGATCGAGGTTGTTCATCAACATGCGCAACGCGGCTTCCTGCGGCCATCCTTTGCAGGAGAGGGCGGCGCCGCGCGGCGCGCGAACGGGTTCAACGGGGCGAACGGTGGCAGTCATCACGGCAAGAGGGCGACGAAGCGTCACTCTAGCAGTACGGGATTCGAGCGTGTCAACGCCGATGTCAGACGAGCGCGATCGGACAGGCGCGTTCGATCGCGGCCTCTTCCACAAGTGAGGCGATCGCGTCAATATCCGGCGCCGGCGGACGATCCACGGTGAGCGCGGGCACGCGCTGCCGAACCGCCGCGTGTACGCGCGCGAGGGCCGGCGAGGTCACGAGCGGCGCGAGCAGATCGAGGGCCTGCGCGGCCGCCAGCAATTCGATGCTGATGACATGCCGCGCCAGTTCCACGACGCGCGCCGCCTTCAGCGCGGCGCCCATGCTCATGCTGACGTGATCTTCGCGGCCGGCCGACGTGGGAATCGTGTCGGCCGCGGCCGGATGCGCGAGCGTCTTGATTTCCGAGGTCAGCGCCGCGGCCGTGACGTGCGCCATCATCAGCCCGGAATTGAGGCCGCTGTCGCGAATGAGGAACGGCGGCAGTCCGCTCTCGGCCGTGGTCATCATGCGGTCGGTCCGGCGCTCGCTGATCGTGGCCAGCTGCGCCATGCCGATCGTGAGGGTGTCGGCGGCCAACGCGATCGGCGCGCCGTGGAAATTGCCGCCGGAGACGATGTCGCCCGTGTCGGCGAAGACCATCGGGTTGTCGGTGGCGGAGTTCGCCTCGATCTCTGCAAGGCGGTGGGCGAACGCAATGGCTTCGCGCGCCGACCCGTGCACCTGGGGCGCGCAGCGCAGGGCATATGCGTCCTGCACCTTGCCGCAACGCTCGTGCGAGACGTTGATGCCGCTGCCCGTGAGCAAAGCGTGGAGGTTGGCGGCCGACGCCATCTGGCCCGGGACCGGGCGGGCGGCATGGATCCGGGCCTCGAACGGATGCAGGGATCCGCGCAGCGCATCCACGGACATCGCGCACACGATGTCGGCGGCGCGCGCAAGACGCGCGGCATCCAGCACCGCCAGGGCGAGCACGGCCGTGCTGGCCTGCGTGCCGTTGATCAGCGCGAGACCTTCTTTGGCTTGCAGCGTCACGGGCGCCAGACCGTGCGCGCGCAACATCTCGGGCACGGTGGCACCGCCATCGTCGAGCACCTGTCCTTCGCCGACGAGCACGAGCGCCAGATGCGCGAGCGGCGCCAGATCGCCGCTGGCGCCGACCGAGCCGCGCGAGGGCACGCGTGGATGCACGCCGGCGTTGGCGAGCGCGATCAGCGCCTCGAGCGTCTCTTCCCGGATGCCGGAGTAGCCTTTGGCCAGCACGTTGGCGCGCAGCGCCATCAGCGCGCGGACGACGGGCACGGGCAGGGGGGCGCCGGCGCCGGCCGCGTGACTCCGCAGCAGATTGAGCTGCAGGCTCGCGAGCTGGTCGTGCGGGATCTTCACCTCGGCGAGCGAGCCGAACCCGGTGTTGATTCCGTACACCGCGGTATCGCCGGCGGCGTGATGATCGACCAGCGTCCGCGCGGCCAGCACGCGGCGGCGCGCCGTGTCTGCCAGGCCGAGGGCCTCGCGTTCGCGCGCAACACGTTCCAGCGCCTGCAGGGTGAGCGACGAACCGTCGAGAAGGACCATAAAGCAGGTATTCTAGTCGCATGAACCTTTGTGTGCTTGGCGCGCAGTGGGGCGATGAAGGCAAGGGCAAGATCGTTGATCTGCTGACGCCGCATTTTCCGCTGGTGGCTCGCTATCAGGGTGGTCACAACGCGGGCCACACCGTGTATGTCGGCGGCCGGAAGTTCGTGCTGCATCTGATTCCCTCCGGCATCCTGCACGCCGGCGTGATCTGCCTGATCGGCAACGGCGTGGTGGTGGATCCGCACGCGCTCTTTGCCGAAGTGGACGAGTTGAAGGCGCTCGGCATCGACATCACCGGCCGGCTGCTCGTCAGCGACAAGGCGCACCTGATCCTGCCGTATCACCGCGAGCTCGACATCCTTTCCGAAGCGCGGCGCGGCGAACGCAAGATCGGCACGACGTCACGCGGCATTGGTCCCGCGTACGAAGACAAGATCGGACGCCGCGGCATTCGCGTGGGCGATCTGGCCGACACGTCGCCGGATGGTCCGTTCGTGAGCGCCGTGCGCGAGAACGTGGAAGCGCGCAACCGCCTCGTGGGCAACAACGAGATGAAGTGGGCGGACGTCGTGGCGGACCTGCGGACGATGTGGGTGCGCCTGCAGCCGCTCGTGGCGGATGTGTCGCTCTACGTCAACCAGGCGATGGCCGCCGGCAAGCGCGTGATGTTCGAGGGCGCGCAGGGCACGCTGCTGGACATCGATCACGGCACCTATCCGTTTGTCACGTCGTCGAACGGCACGGCCGGCGGAGCCTGCACCGGACTCGGCGTGGGGCCGCGCGCGGTGCACGCCGTGCTGGGCGTCACCAAGGCCTACACCACGCGGGTCGGCGAAGGCCCGTTGCCGACCGAACTGCTCGACGCCACCGGCGAGCGGCTGCGCGAAAGCGGGAATGAATTCGGCGCGTCGACCGGCCGCCCGCGCCGCTGCGGCTGGTACGACGCCGTGGCCGTGCGGTACGCCGCGCGGGTGAACGGCCTCGACGCGCTGGCGCTCACGAAGCTCGACGTGCTCGATGGGTTTTCAGAGGTGAAAATCTGTACCGCGTACCGCTGCGGAAGCGAGACGCTGACCGAGATGCCGAGCGATCTGGCCAAGCTGGCCGCCTGCGTCCCGATCTACGAAACGATGCCCGGCTGGGACCGGCCCACGATGGGCGTCACGAAGTTTGGGGATTTGCCCGAGGGCGCTCGCAACTACATCAAGCGGCTGGAGCAGGTGAGCGGTGTGCCGGCAGCGATCATCTCCACGGGATCCGAGCGCGACCACACCATCGTTCGCGACGATTCTGTTGCCGCAGCCTGGCTCAAGTAGCCCGGCGGCTGCCCCTGGAAGCTGATATTACAGTTTTCGTCTGTGTCGGGCAGTTTCGTCAGGAATGGGTTCCGGGTGCCGGCCCGAGCACGTCGACCACTTTCTTGACCAACTCCTGGCGAAGGAAGGGCTTGTTCAGCAACACGGCATTCGGTCCCAGGTTGTCGTGGACGACATACCCAGAGACGAAGATGAAGCGCAAGTCGGGGTAGGTCTCGCGGAGCCGCGCCGCCAGCTCGGTGCCCTTCATGATGGGCATCACGACGTCGGTGACGACCAGATCCACGCGTCCCGCCTGCTCAACGACGGCCAAGGCTTCCGCGCCGTTGGACGCCTCGAGAACGAAATACCCGTCTTTCCTGAGCGAGAGCGCGAACAGGCCGCGCACGGCCGGTTCATCCTCCACGAGAAGGATGATCGCCGTATCGTCGGGAATCTGGCCGATGGTGGGTGGCATTTCCTCGTCAGCGGCCGGCGGCCGAGGCGCCTGAGAAAACTTGGGGAGCCAACTCATGGTGAGAAAGCCGTTGCGAAATGAATGCCATCATCGTGGACTCGCTGCTGGCGCAAATGGGGCGTCCGTGTCATACGGTCCGTCCTCGATCCCATCCCGCCGCGGAAGTCTTTCCTACTTCGCGACGGTCTCGCAATGTTTATCGAACGCGAGCGTGAGCTGATCCGCGATCATCTCCGCTGAACGCGATTCGATGTCGCGGCGCTCCATCATGTAGAGCAACTTGCCGTCGCGCAACAGCGCGACCGATGGGGAAGAGGGCGGGAAACCCGTGAAGTACTGGCGGGCACGGTCGGTGGCCGCGACGTCGGCTCCGGCAAACACCGTGGCGACGACATCAGGCTTCGCCGCGTGCTGCAACGCGAGACCGATTCCCGGCCGCGCTTTGGCGGCGGCACAACCGCACACGGAATTCACGACCAGCATGACGACGCCGGGCGACTTGATCGCCGCGTCCACATCTTCGGGCGTCCGGCACTCGCGCGCGCCGAGTTCGGTGAGTTCCTGGCGCATCGGGGCAATCAGGTATTCGGGGTACGGCATCTCGGGAATCCTCCAACGAAACTGTTAGGATCCCAGTATACGACTCATGGGCGCGCAACCACCCACGTTCTCTCGGTTTCGAATGGCGCGGCCGTTGTCTCGTCGAGCGTGGCTCGGTGAATGCGCCGCCGCCCTCGCCGGCGTGGCGCTGGCGCGGGTTGCCGCGTCAGCCCAGCAGTTGCCGCCGCGGTTCGGCATGCCGGCGACGCCGCCGTGCGATCCCTCCACCAAGCCGACCCCGTCACGGGCCGCCGCGGGGTTCCGCGCGGGGGCGCCCTACCGGACACGCCTCGCGGACCCTGGCGAGCCGGGGCAGGCGCTCGTGCTGACGGGAGCGGTGATCGGCCTGCGCTGCGGGTTGATCGAGGGCGCCACCGTGGATGTGTGGCAGGCCGACGCGAAGGGGATCACCGACGCGTCGGGGATGCGGCTGCGCGGCCGCCAACGCACCGATGCCGCAGGCCGCTATCACGTGGAGACCATCGTGCCCGGCAGCCAGGCGGGCCGTGCCCCCCGGCTGAACATTCGGATCACGGTGCCCGGCAAGGCCACGCTCACGTCGATGCTGTTTCTGCCCGAAGGGGCCGGTGGCGGATCCAACGCGCGCGACCGCGACTTCGACCCGCTCCTGGCGATGGCATTGGTGGAACGCACGGCCGCGCGTCTGACGGCATCCTTCAACGTCATTCTGGATCTGTGACGCGCGCGCTGCTCTGCGATCTCGACGACACACTTTTTGATCACACGGCTTCGACGCGCGCGGCTCTGGCGGTCGTGCGCGCATCGACGCCCGCGTTCCAGGCGTGGTCGCCGGACGAATTCGACCGGCGCCATCGCGTCGTGCTCGAAGCGCTGCATCTGGAAGTGCTGGCTGGCCGGTGGACCGTCGAAGCAGCGCGCGTCGAACGGTTCCGCCAGTTGCTCGGCGCGGCAGGTGTTGACGAGTCGCGCGCCGGGACGCTCGATGACCTGTCGTGGGGATACCGGCGCGCGTACGAAGCCGCCTGGCGCCTGGTGCCGGGGGCGGTCGATCTGGTGGCCGCCGTGAAGGCGGCCGGCTGGTCGCTGGTCATCGTGACCAACAACGTCGTGCGCGAGCAACGGTTGAAGATCGAACGGGGCGGTCTCGCGCCGTATGTGGACGCACTGGTGACCTCTGAGGAATTTGGCGCGTCCAAGCCCGATCCGCGCATCATCCGCCACGCCATCGATCGGGTCGGTGGTTCGCCGGAACACGCGGTGGTGTTTGGGGATTCGCTGTCCACGGATATTGCCGGCGGCCGAGCCGCGGGCGTCCGCACGGTGTGGTTCAACCGCTGGCGGGTGGAGTCACCCGACCCGGAGCTGGCAGAAGTTCACACGCTCGAGCCCGCGGCCGATGTGATCAGGACGTTGGGTGGAGATTAGCAGTTCAAGGTCCACGGTCCAATGTCACTCGTCGTCCTCGGGTCCTGTCGGTCCCCGGGTCCTCGGTTCACGTGCTCGTGCACATCGGACGCAGGATCGGTAGGACCTGCGGACAACAGGTGACCTTGGACGTTGAACCCTGAACCTTGGACTGGCGGCCACAGCAATGTGAAATGGAAGTGCCTTCCGGGATCAAGAACCTCGTTGACGCCGCGCCCACAGCAGCGAAGCGACGATGAACCCCAGCGCGGCGGCCGCGGCGCGCACGGTCCAGTCGGGCACGGTCGCGATGCGCGTGACGCGTCCGTTGCGGTCGACCTGCGAGAGTCGCGGACTGCCGATTAGGTCGGCCAGCAGCGCAGGCCCCATCCACTCGTCCAGCACGTAATAGGTGCTTCCCAACACGGCGACGCCGGCAGGACGCCATCCCCATCGTCCACCGCTCACGCGTTGCGCCAATCTCGCCGGCTCCCAGATGGGCGTGACCTGTCCGTCGCGGCCGACGCGCACGATGCGTCCGGCCGCCGAATCCACCACCACGGCCGCGCCGGTGCCGTCGGTCGCCACGCCAAGCTCACGGCCCCATAGACCCGGCGTGTTGATCAGGCCGACGCGGCTGTTCGTCACAACGCCGCGCGCCTCCGTCTGAACATTCTGGAGCGGGGACACACGCCGGATATTGCCCGAGTCGGCAACCACGATCGAACCGTCGGGCGCCAGCGCGAAACCCGCGACGTTCCCGAACGACGCCATCGCGCCGACGCCGTCGCGCTGGCCCCACTCGGAGCCGGCCAGCACCATCGTCGCGCCCGTCTCGTCACGTTGCAGAATTTCGGATCGTGCGCTGCCCGCGCCGCTGCCGGTCCAGCTGTACGTCCGCCCGAGCGCGTCGCGGATCAGCCAGATGTCCGGCGCCGGCGCGTGCGTGGGCGGCGTCACCCACTGCATGGCGCCGGAGCTGTCGATCTGCCACACGCCGGCACCGAGGGCCGTCGTCACGTCGCCAGGAATGGACTCGCCGCGAACGCTGCCGTCAGGATCGGGCACCACGGCGCGGCACGTCACGCCGGCCGCGACGGCCGAGCGATGGCCATCCGCATCGATGCGCCACACGGTGCCGCGCGCGCGATCGCAGAAGACAATGCCCCCGTTAGGTTGGACGCCGATGCCCCAACCGGTTTGCGCAAAGGCGGCTGCGGGCCACGCGACGGCCGTCAGCCACCCGGCGAGCACGGCGGGGCGGATCATGCACGCACCCGCGAGCTCACACCCAGGGAGAGCAGGACGCCGCCCACGATCAGTCCCCCGGCAATCACGAGGCGCCACGACATCGACTCTCCAAGCATGACCACGGCGGCCGCGGTGGTCAACACCGGCGTCAGCAACTGGACGATGGCGGCACGCCAGGCGGAGAGATGGGGGAGCACCGCGTACCACAACGCGTACCCCAGGCCCGAGGTGATGGCGCCTGAAATGATGGCGAGCAGCAGGCCCCGCGGCGTGACGAAGACGTGCGCCCACTGCCACGCGAGGATGCCGACGGCGATCGGCACGGCACGCATGAAGTTGTGCGCCGTGCCGACCAGCGGGTCGCGGCTTCGCCGGCCCCGCAGCGAATACACGCCCCAGCACACGCCCGCGATGGCCATCAGGGCAACGCCGGCCAGGGAGGGCGCCGAGGCGCCCGGAACCGTCAGCGTCAACAAGCCGATCACCGCAATGGTGAGACCGGCCACGTCGTGACGGCCGGGCCGCTCGCCCGCGCGCAATCCGGCGGCGATCATCGTGGTTTGCACGGCACCGAACAACGCCAGGGCGCCGACGCCGGCGCCGATGCGCGTGTACGCAAACGTGAAGGCCACCGCATAGCCGGTCAGCGCGAGCGCGGTGGTCCAGTGGTTCGCCGGATCGTCAGCCGACACGCGCGTGGCATGCGAACGCGACAGCAGAAAGAGGACCGCAGCGCCCGACGCCAGCCGCACAGCCAGGAACGACGCGGGGTCGATTCGCGATGCGGCCAATGCGCCACGCGTGAGCAGTGAGTTGGCGGCGAAGCCGATCAGCGCGGCGGCAGTCAACGCCGCGACGCGTGGCGACATCGTGCGGAGCAACCTACTTGCCCGCGCCGAGCGGCGGCGTACTGGCCGGTGCGCGGCGGTGGTGCGTGGCCTGTTCGTACGCGTACGCCAGCCGGATCAGCGTGGCTTCGCTCCACGCACGGCCGAGGAGGCTCATGCCGATGGGCAATGTGTTGTCGCGTGTGTACCCCATCGGCACCGTCATCGCCGGAAAGCCCGAGGTGGGCGAGAACGTCTGGCTGTTGTCGCCGGCCGACTGCTGCGACGTGTGGCCGAGCAACTGCGGCGGCTGGCTCCACGTGGGATAGACCATCGCGTCGAGCTTGAGATCGTCCATGGTCTTGGTCACCGCGGCGCCGTACGCGGTCCGATACGCCGCGTCGGCTTTGCACGCGTCGCTGTCGGGGCCCTGGCCGAGCGGCGCGGCGGCGGCCTGCTCGGCGCGCTGCTTCACCGTCGCCGGAAATGACGCGACGGCCGGCGACGCCATGATTTCCTCGAGGCTGTGCACGGGGGCTTTCTGTCCGCGCGTCGCGAGGTACTCGTTGATGTCGTACTTGAAGCCCCGGCACGCGCCCGCGCCCTGGACGCGCGCCGGCAATGCCACGTGCACATCGTCGACGACCTCGGCGCCCGTCGCCTTGAGGTCGGCCAATGCCTGAGCAAAGACCTTCAGGATGTCGGGGTCGACCGCAAGGTTCGCGCGTTCGTAGGCCTGGTGCAGCACGCCGATGCGCGCTGCTTTGAGTCCGTCTTTTCTGAGCGCGTCCGCGTATTTCGGAATCGCGCGGCCGTGGCTGCGCGCCGTCAGGGGATCCTCGGGATCCTCGCCGACGATGACCTGAAAAACCGCCGTGGCATCCTCGACCGTTCGCGTCATCGGACCCGCGATGTCGGCGAGGTAGCTGAGCGGAATCACGCCGGCGCGGCTCGTGAGGCCCATCGTTGACCGGATGCCGACGAGCGAGTTGTGCGATGACGGCCCGCGGATCGAGTTGCCGGTGTCCGAGCCCAGGCCGACGAGCCCGAAGTTGGCGGCCACCGCCGCGGCCGTGCCGCCGCTCGATCCGGCCGGCACGCGGTCGAGCGCGTAGGGATTCTTTGTCGTGCCGAGGATCGAGTTCACCGTTTCGAGCGGACTGAACGCAAACTCCGCCATGTTGGATTTGGCGAGGACGATCGCGCCGGCCGCCTTGATGCGCTTCACGAGGAACGCATCCTTATCAGGGACAAAGCCCTTGAGCGCGAGCGAACCATCCGCGCTTTGGAGGCCGATCGTCTCGTAGTTGTCCTTCACGATGGCCGGCACGCAATGGAGCGGCCCGGTGAGTCCGCCGCGGCGGAATCGCGCGTCGAGCGCGTCGGCCTCGGCCAGCGCATTGGGATTCACGACGACGATGGCGTTCAAGGCGGGACCGGTCCTGTCGTACGCGTCGATACGCGCGAGGTATGCGGCCACGAGCGCATGACAGGTCAGCGTGCGCGCTTTCATCGCGGCGTGGACGCCGGCGATGGTCGCCTCGTCCACATGGAACGGCGCCGATGCGGCGGATCGCTGCTCGGCGAAAGGGCGGCCCGCGGCCGGCAGGGAACACGCCACGAGCGCCAGGATCATCAGGGAGTTCAATCGCATTGGCACATGCTACTCGCGCGGCGCGGTTCGGGAAATGCAGAAGTTCTGTTATCGTTGATGGGTTCGCCCTGTGCGTCCCCATCGTCCAGAGGCCTAGGACGCGGCCCTTTCAAGGCCGAGACTCGGGTTCGAATCCCGATGGGGACGCCAATAACCCGATCGAACGATCGGTAATCGATAGTTGGCAATCGGCGGATTGGCAATTGGCAATTGGTAATTGGCGATCGGCGATCGGCGATTGTCGATTGGCAATTAGCGATCGGCGATTGCCAATTGCCGATCGGCCGATTCCCGATGTCTTACGGAGCTTCCGCCGAGCCTGGGGTATGGCGCGATGCCGACCGGCCCCATTCCCGGCAACTCGACGCTGGTTTTCGACGTGACGCTCGTCGCCGTGCAGTAGACCGATCGCGCGCGGCCGCGCCGGTATATTCTGTCGCGCATGAAGATCCCGCCGTTTCTGCTCGAACGCTGGATGACGCGTCACGAGACGCGCGTGCAATACGACATCGCTGAAAGCGGCATCCTGCCGCTCTCGACCAACGACCTGCTGGATTTCGAGCCGCCGGCCGAGCGTGCGGCGACGCTGGAACGGCTGCTGGCCACGCCGCTCGGCTACAGCGAGGCGTGCGGCACGCGGGAACTGCGCGACATGCTCGCGGCCACCTACACCCGCGGTGACGCGGACCATATCCTCGTGACCACGGGCGCCATCGAGGCCAACTACCTTCTTTATAACGTGCTGCTCGGGCCGGGCGATCACGTGATCGCGCCGTATCCGGCGTACCAGCAGCTCTACGAGGTGCCGAAGGCGATCGGCTGCGATGTGTCGTTGTGGCACGTGGGTCCCGACACCGGGTATCGCTACGACGTGGCGGCGCTCGAGAAACTGCTCACGCCGAAG
>JAKALV010000280.1 GCA_021824055.1 Acidobacteriota bacterium | reverse complement strand
ACGCAATCGACGGGTACTGCACGTACGCCAGCGTTTCGGCGAGCTTCTCGTGACACCGG
This sequence comes from Acidobacteriota bacterium, assembly GCA_021824055.1. Taxonomy (GTDB): domain Bacteria; phylum Acidobacteriota; class Vicinamibacteria; order Vicinamibacterales; family SCN-69-37; genus SCUN01. The sequence goes on along the minus strand of JAKALV010000280.1, from coordinate 4,430 downwards.
TGCAGGTAGCCGATCACCGCGTCGATCCCGACGATCTTTTCGCCCTCGAGCGTCAGAATGGCGCGAAAGACACCATGGGCCGACGGATGCTGCGGCCCCATGTTCATGGTCAGCCGCTCACTGCCGGTGTAGTCGATTTCGCGAACCTCAGCCATGTGCGCGTTGTGCCTTCTACCGGAACGGCGGATGCGGCGTGTCCACCGCGTAGGATTTCAACAAGGGATGACCTTCCCAGTCATCGGCCAGCAGAATGCGCCGCAGGTCGGGATGCCCCTCGAACCGGATCCCGAACATGTCGTAGCACTCGCGCTCCATCCAGTTGGCGCCGCGATACACGGCCGCGAGCGACGGGCAGCTCGTGTTGCCCGCGCCCAGCTTCGCGCGCAGCACGACGGAGACGCCGTCCTCGAGATTGTCGACAAAGGCCACCACTTCGAGTCCGTCGGCCTTCAGATCGATCGCCGTCAGGAATGCAAAGAACCCGCAGCCGATCGTTTCCTTGATAAACGCGGCGACGGCCGCCAGCTGCTCGGCCGGGACCTGCACGGTAAGCGGCGGCGCGCCGTCGGCCACGGTGACGCCGGTGATCTGCGACAGCAACTCGCGCGCGCGGTCGTAGGTCACGTCAGTCCACCTTCTCGTTCGGCGCCGCGCGGCGGCCGGTCCGGCGGAACGTGGAGATCTGTTCCTGCAGCAGCAGCAATCCGTTCAGCAGCGACTCGGGCGGCGGCGGACATCCCGGCACGTACACATCCACCGGAATCACCCGATCCACGCCCTTCACCACGTGATACCCGTGACGAAACGGGCCGCCGGAATTTGCGCACGATCCCATCGAGAGCGCCCACTTCGGATCGGGCATCTGGTCGTAAATGCGCTGGAGCATCGGCGCCATCTTGATCGTCACCGTGCCCGACACGATCATCAGATCGGAATGCCGCGGCGATGCCCACGGCACCATGCCGAGCCGCTCCACGTCGAACCGCGACGCGAAGGTCGCCATCATTTCAATGGCGCAGCACGCCAGGCCGAAACTCACCGGCCACACGGACGACTTGCGCGCCCAATTCAGAAAGTTGTCGGCCACGGTCGTCACCGCGAATCCACCCGGGAACGCATGGATGCCGTCGGTGACCTGCTCGAAGAGCGAGGAATGTTTATCGCCCGTCGCCGGACGACTCTTGTGCAGCTCCTGCCATTCCTGAAGGTCTTTGATGTCCTTCCAGACCGGAGCAGGGATCTGGGGGACCGGGGGCTTTATTTCCACTCGAGAAGGCCCTCACGGTACGCGTACACCCAACCCAGTCCAAGAATGCCGATGAAGCCGAACATCGCGCTGAGTCCACCAACCCCGAGCACGCGAATGGTCAACGCCCACGGAAACAGAAAGACCGCGAGCGTGTCGAAGACCAGAAACACCAGCGCCACCAGATAGAACCCGACGGGAAACTGCACCCACGCTTCGCCGATCGGCTGCGCGCCGCACTCGTAGTTCTCCGACTTGGCGGCGTACGAGCGCGTTGGACGAAGCAACCAGGCGCCGACCAATGAAATGGCGACGAAGGCAAGGATGAGGGCGAGAAAAACTACAACAGGAAGGTAACCAGTCAACTCGGGATCTCCGCCGTGGCAGAAACTTCCGAAGTATAACACGCGGATTTACGCCGCCGCGTGTTCACCCCGCGGCGCTCGAGCCGCCGCCCGCCCCCGCGCCGCCACCAGCGCCGCCCGGATGTGACGCGCCGGAGATCGCCACGATCATCGCGATCGATGCCCGCGCGTCTTCCGGCGATCCGATCGTCTTCATCCACGCGATGTCGCTGCCCGCAGCGCGCAGCTGGGCGTCAAACGCGTTCAGCCAGCGGCCGCCCTGGCCGATGCCGATCGCGAGCGGCAGCCACTGCTCGAAATCCGTTAACGAATATCCGGCACCGCGCGCGCGAACGATCTGCCGGATTTCCGCAACGCGCGCGCGCCAGCGCGCTGCATCACGCTCGCCCCGATCCGACAACTGCGACAGCACGCTGCCCCCGATGAGAAACGCGATGGCGTCAACACACACGCCGGCGGGAATCGCCAGCAGCGCCGGTCCGAGATGATCCACAAAGAACACGCCCAGCACCGCGGCGCCGATCGCCGCGAGCACGAGCAGCACGATCCCCGCCACGACGAGCGCGGTCGCCGTGGCCATGCGATCGGGATCCACCTGCCCCGCCGCCACCAGTTCATTGCGCAGCGTGGTGCTGAATCCGCCCTGGCGGCGCGCGAACATCGTCGTCAGTCGCCGCAGGTCCGCGACACCGCCTTCTTCTTTGGCCACGCCGGCAAGAATCCACCGCTCGTGCGGCGACGCCTCGCCCGGCGTTCCGGCCCGCACCAAGAACGTCCGTCCTTTGTACCAGCGGCCGCCGGACGTCTTCTCCACCACCAACTGTCCATCGCGGACGAGACGAAAGAACGCCGCCTGCAACGACAGCCAACCCGCCGCGCGTCCTCTGTTGAGCAATGCGGTGGCGATCGCGGGCGCCGCATCGCTCACGTCGGCGGGCCGCGCCTCAACTTCCGTGAGCGCAATCGTGCGCTTGGCGCGAATCGCCACCATGGCCAATGTGCCGAATCCGATCGACACGAGCGCGAGGCCAGCGGCGATGAACGCGGGCATCATGTTTTGCGCGAACTCCGCGGCGACGGCCCACGCCGGGGCCGCCGGCGCGATCGTGGCGGGCGAGAACGTGACGTCGAGCGCGATCGTGTCGTTGGGGCCGAGGCCATCGCGGCTCACGACCAACCCGTCCTGCCATGACGTGGCGGGATGAATGTCGCCGCCGGTCACCGCGAGCGCGACTGCGAGCGTGCCTTCCGGCGCGCGCAGGGTCACGCGCGCCGTGCTGATGGGATACGCGTGTTGCTGCGGCAGCGCCGTCCATTGGAGCCGCGGTCCCTCCAGCTCGCGCGTGAGCACCCGCACCGCGCGATACCGAAGTTCAAACGTGCGCGCGCGATTCGCCGTTGGCTCGAACTCCCACCGGACGTCGAGGTCACCGCGCTGGCGGATCCGCACGCCGGGGCCGCGGTCGGCGCGCGGCACTTTTGCGCCGTCAAGCAAGGCCACGATGTTGGTGAGGCCGTCGGTGCGGCGGCTGGGCACGCGCCGCTCGAACCATGTAATCGGTGTGCTGCCCACAGACACCGTGATGCGCTCGACGACGTCGAGGGATCCGTCGGGCCTGAGATCGATGGTGGCATCGTAGAGCGACGCCACCACGTTCGGCGCGCTCGCGCGTGCTGACACCGGCGCCGGCGCGGCGGTCGCGATGCACGCGAACACCAGCGCGGCGAGCCAGCGGCGAGCAATCACCCTCGTAGTATTACAGCGTTTCCCAGCGGCGGGCGAACAGACGCGCGAGCGCCAGCCCATTCTCTGATCGCGGCCGCGCTGACGTCGTGGTGGGCCTCCGCTCGTGGCCCTCGAAATCGCGCTTCCGTCCGCTCGCATTTCCCGCGGTGGACAAGATCACTGCAGGCCATCGCGCGATTCCTAACCGGCCTGGCCACAAGCAGGAGCCTCGGACCTTTCGGTCCGAGGCAGGGCCTTACGGAATGCGCGCTCGAAATGCCGCGCTCCCTCCAGCGCGATTTCATTCTGACGCCGATCGGGCCACTCCCAAGTCGGCTCACCACGACATGACGGCCAAGACTCGCACGGTGTCCGGTCGGAGCGCGTACAGGACGGAATACGGGAACCGGTGGCACAACCGCCGCCGCACGTCACCTCGCACGATCGGCCCCGCTTCCGGCAAGGCACAGATCGCGTCGGTGCACCGCCGAACTTCCGCGATGAATGCGGCGCCGAGGCCAGCTTGCTGCAGGTGGTAGTACTGGGCGCCGTCGTTAAGTTCGCGTTCCGCCAACTCGTGGAAGGAGACGACCATTCACGAAAGTCTTGATGTCGCGTCCCGAAAGACCAAGTCGGCGGGTCGCCCGCTCTGAGGGTCGACGTCCCACGCCGCCGAGCGCCGCTCGGCCTCTTCGGCCCAGATTCGAGCGTTCTCTTCCTCACTAAGATCTTCGAGGCTGTCGAGCAACCGCTCGGCGAGCCTCGCCCGAGCCGCCGGATTCAACTTCAGGGCCTCCGCCTCAAGTTCGTCGATGCTCATGTTCGTGATTCTACGCTTGGTTGGCAGATTCTGCTTTGTCGGCCCAACAAGTATTGGACCTGCGAACGCTGTAGGCAGAGGCTGCGAACGTTTGTCAGCCTAATGCCCAAGCGGTCCGCGCATGAAATCGGACCAGGCCCCTTGAACGAGCAGACGTTAGCACGACTCACTGCAATCAGCGGGTCGGAACAGCCGCGCGAATAGTCGTCGGATCTGCGATTAGGAACGCCGTCAGCGTAACGCTGGCACAAGGGTTGTAGCGAACTAAGCCGC
>JAKALV010000027.1 GCA_021824055.1 Acidobacteriota bacterium | reverse complement strand
CGGCTGCCCATGGTGCATGCGGCCGGCGCGCGCGGCTACGGCCATTCCGATTACTGGGGTGGAGCGGAATCCGCGGCGGCCACCGCGGCGATGTTGGGACTGCCCGTCAGCGTTCCGCCCGGGATCAACGCCCGCGCTGAGCACGAGCTCGCGCCCGCGCGCACGCTGCCGTCCGCGTCCCTTTCCACGTGGGCGCTGCCGGCATCGCCGTCGTTTGCGTAGGGCCCCGCCTCCGCTGGGCCGAAGCAGAGGTGTTCATTGAACCGCGAACCCGTCGCGCACGGCCACGCGATGGAGCAACTCGGCATCGGTCGGCGAATTGCCTTCGAGCAGAAGGTGTCCCAACGCGTGCGTGGTGCCGCCGCTGACCCACTCGACGAGCACCGTGTCAAACCCCTGCGCCCTCGCGCGCTGCGGAACATCCAGCGTGCGCCGCACCAGACCGGGCTTTCGGCGGTACTCGGGAATCGGCACGACCTCGAGCTCGCTGACCAGGCGATTCTGCTTGATGAACGAGAGGTGATAGAACCCGTCGCTGTTCAGGGAAATGTCGAAGTAGCGTCGCCCGCCACGGTCGTCGCAGGTGACGGCCAACGCCGCCGCAAACTGACGGACGCCGGGCGCGTCGAGCGGGGTTTCGTCCGCCTTGACCGCGGCGACGTCGTCCAGCGTCGTGACGGCGCCGTTATAGCGGTGGAACCTGCGGTCGATGAGATGGTCGAACGCGCCCGTGTTCATGCCGACGATCGCGCGCCAGCGGGCCTCGGAGAAGAACGGCCCGCGGGTGATCAGCCGAATCTGATCGTAGAACTGGTGGAGCGCGGGGTCTTCGATGACATTGCTGCCGCCGATGAGACTTTCGCGATAGCCGTTGGGAACCATGCGGCGGAAGTGCCCCATGCGCCATTCCCGGTTCCAGATGGCCGGCAGACGGGACAGCAGCGGATCGGCCAGCGCGCACGAGTCGAGCACGTGGGCATCCGGGCCGTAGTTGACGCCGGCATCACCCAGCAGTCCGCACAGATCCATGATGATCGGCCGATGGACGGCCCCGTCGAACGGCCGGAATTCCGGCTCGTTGAACGTCCAGCGGCCCGCGGTCACAAGCGACGCGCGCTGGAAGTAGTAACCGCGTTCGTCCGTGATCCCGCTGCGCTTGATCTGCGGCGAATCGAAGCGGCTGTCGGTCTTTGCGGGGATCACGGCGGGGGCGAGACCCACCAGCCCCAGCAGCACGGCCGTGCCGATCCAGAGATCGCGTCCACCGGCCGGCACCCGGCCGAGGATCAACACCGCGACGAAGAACGGCGCCGTCAGAAAGCGTCCCGCCATGAAATCGCCGCCGATGACGACGACATACAGCAGGTGCAATGCGATGCCGGCCACCAGCGCGCGCATCAGCGTTGACCGCGAGGCGATGGCCAGCGCGGCGCCGAACGCGACCACCATCAGCGTGAGCGGATCGCGATCGATGGAGTCCACGAGGTACAGGAAGCCCTGCGTCAAGAGCTCGCCGCGGCTGATGCCGGCGCCGAGCTTGGCATAGGCGGTGTTGGGAAATGGAAAGCCGTAGTAGATCAGCGCGAAGATCGTCCACGCGAGCGCCGGCAGCAAGCCGGCGGCCGCGGCGCCGACGATCTGCCCCACGCGCCGGACCCGCACGCTGGCGATGAGCACCACCGGCAGCGCCAGCAGCACATCGTCGGGCCGCGTGAGGTACAGGCCCGACACGATGAGCCACAGGCCGGCGAGCCAGCGGCGCCGGTCGAGCGTTTCGTTGAAGAAGAGCGCAACCAGGCCCGCGAGCAGCAGGCACGACAGCGGATTCTCGAGTCCGGACGTCGAGAAGTCGATGAACGCGTGCGAAAAGAGCAGCACGCCGGCCACGATCCAGGCACGCAGCGGCGACGCCGCGTTGCGGACGGCGATCCAGAACACCAGGAGCGACACGCCGAACGACACCGCGAAGACCGCGATGTAGATGTTGCGGACCACGAGGTACACGGCTGTGACCACGAAGAGCCACAGCGGATGCGTGAACGATTGAACGCGTTCGGCGACGTTGAACGTCAGGCCGTAGCCGTGCGTGACGTTCAGCACGGTTCTCAGCGTGATCAGGGCGTCGTCGCTCATCCAGGCCGTGCGGATGAGCACGGCCAGGAAGACCAGCGTCACGAGGACGGCGAGGCCGCGCGGGAGTTTCACGCCGGGGAAGGTAGCACGGAAGCGGCCAACCGAGGCATGGGGCGTGCAGACATGGTCTTGCTATCATGCCTGCATGGCAACGCAACTGACCATTCGTGGCGTGTCGGACGAGCTGAGCCGGCGGCTCACGAAGCTCGGCAAGAGCCGGGGACAAAGCGTCAACACCACGGCACTGCAGATTCTCGAAGAGGCCGTCGGAATTGAGGCGGGGCGGCAACGGCTGACCCGCTACATGACGTGGTCTGCCGCTGATGCGAGTGAGTTCGAGGCCGCGCTCAAGAGTCAGAGGGTGATCGATGAAGATCAGTGGCGGTAGCGTTGAGTGAATTCCCCGGCCTTGATCACATCGTGCTTGACGGCATCGAGCTCGGCACCGACGATTAGCCTCATGGTCAGCATCTTCAACGACGTGATTGGCCCCGTCATGCGCGGCGCGTCGAGTTCGCACTGCGCCGCGGCGCTGCGGATCGGACGTCTGGCGCGCGATCTGATGGGTGGGGACATCGCCAGCGTGCTGATCGAATTCGACAAGAACGGATCGCTGCCCAACACGCACGAGAGCCAGGGCTCGGACATGGGCCTGTTCGGCGGATTGCTCGGATGGGACGCCGCCGACGAGCGCCTGCCGAATTCGTCAACGGCGCTGGCCGCGGCCGGCGTACAGGTCACGATCAAGTACATCGACAGCCACGATCCGCATCCGAATACGTACCGCCTCACGCTCACGAACGCGCGCGAACACCACACGATGATCGCGATCTCCACCGGCGGCGGCATGATCGAGGTGCTCGAGATCGACGGCGCCCCGGTGTCGCTCGACGGTGGCAGCCGCGTCGAGATCGCTGGCCGCGTGCTCAACCCGGTACTGCCCGTGCTGTCGCAGCCGAACGCGCGGCTGCCCTTCCGCTCCTGCGCGGAGCTGATGGCGCTCGACGCCGGACGGGAGATTCCGCTGTGGCAATGGGCCGTGGAATACGAGAAAGCCCGCGGCGCGCTCACCGAAGACGCGGTGCTCGCGATGATGGTGGACATCGTCCGCATCCTCCGCAAGTCCATCGCGCAGGGCATCGCGGGCACGAACCACGCGGATCGGATCCTCGGGCATCAGTCGGGCAAGTTCGCCGAGAAGATGAAGCACGGCGGCCTGCTGAACGGCGGCGCGCTCAATCGCGCCGTCCTCTACACCACGGCGCTGATGGAAGTGAAGAGCTCGATGGGCGTCATCGTCGCGGCGCCGACCGCCGGCGCCTGCGCCGCGCTGCCGGCGTCGTGCATCGCGATGGCTGAAGAGATGCACCTCGGCGAAGAGGACATGGCCCGCGCGATGCTCGCGGCCGGCGCGATCGGCGTGTTCATCGCCGGCCCATGGACGTTCGCCGCTGAAGTTGGCGGGTGCCAGGCCGAAGGCGGATCCGCGGCGGCGATGGCCGCGGCGGCGCTGGTCACGCTCGGCGGTGGCAACCTGACGCAGGCCACGTCGGCGGCGTCGATGGCACTTCAAAGCATGCTCGGCCTGATCTGCGACCCGGTGGCCGCGCGCGTGGAGATCCCATGCCTCGGCAAGAACGTCATCGCGGCCAGCAACGCGCTCTCGTGCGCGAACATGGCGCTCGCGGGCTACGACGCGGTCATCCCGTTTGACGAGGTCGTGGATGCCGCCCGGCGCGTGGCCGAGAACATGCCGCGCGAGCACCGCTGCACGGCGCTCGGCGGCCTGGCGACGACGCCGACGGCCGTGAGACTCAGCGCCGAGCTCGGCGCGCGGCTGCGTGGCATGGCGTCCAGTCGATAGGCTTCACAACCGGCTCACGCGGAGGCGCGGAGGACGCGGAGTTGAAGGAGCCTGGTGGCCCGGCTGCGCCGGGCTAGCCGGGGTGAGGCAGCGCGGACACGAAAGACCTCATCGAAGACCCGGAGGTCTTTCGTGCCCGCGCTGCCTCACTCCGGCCGGCCGCCGGAGGCGGCCGCCAGGCCCTTTCGTCTCGCTGACCCAAGGCCCTTGCCGGCCGGGAAACCGGTTGTTCCTCCGCGCCTCCGCGGCTCCGCGTGATCGCTCCTATTGCTTCCTCTTCCAGGCGTCGTACCGCATCCGCAACGTCTTGACCGGGTTCGCGTCTTCGTCCGCCTTGATGTCGCTCTCGCTGACGCTGATGAACATCGCGTAGTCGCCGTCGCTGTACGACGTCTTGTTCGTGTCCGTCTTCTCGGCCAGCAGGATGTACGCGATGTGCGCGTGCTTGGTGACGCACGGCGCCGGCGTCTTCGGCAGCGAGTCGCACGAGCAGCGCTTGTCGCCGCCCTTCGCATCCGCGGCTTCCATCGCGGCCATGACGCGGTCGGTCAGCTCGCCATTCGCAGCAACAAACGCCTTCACCGCGTCATGCACCACATCGTCGCTCGCGAGAATGTTGCCCTGGATCGAGTAGTAGATCGGCTGGCCCGGCACCTGCCCCTGCGCGTCGAGCGACGCGGCCTGATTGGCGGCGCCCGAGTAGCCGGCCCCGCGGCCGGTCATGTCGATGATGCCGAACTGCCGCGACTCGAACTGCGGATCCGCGCTGAGCAGCTTGATGATGTCGGCCGGCGCCGTGCCCTTCTGCAACTCGGCGAAGATCAGATTCTGATTCGCAAACGTGCTGTCCACGTTCGCCTGCGCGGCGGCCGCGGCCTTGCCGGGCACCACGATCGCCTGAATGCTGCGCAGCCCGAACGGCGGAGCGCGGCGGACGAGATTCGCGCCCGTGACGCACGTGGCCGAGGCCACCACGGCCTGGCCGGTCTTCGCGTTGAGCGCGACGACGGACCAGGTGGCAAAGGCGGCGCGAGGCACGAGCAATAGAGCCAGCGCTGTGGCAAACCGAAGGCTTTTCGTCATGGGCAGATGCTACCCCAAGGCGTCTTGGTTCCGCGTAGCACGTAGGGCCAAGCTTCAGCTTGGCCTGGAGAGGCCGAGCTCAAGCTCGGCCCTACGTTCGGACGCTTTTCGCCAGCTTGAGCACGATCTTAAACTCGGTTTTTGTCACGGGCTGCACCGACAGGCGGCTGCCCTTCTCTGTGACCATCATCTTCTCGAGGCCTCTTGTCGATTTCAGTGTCTCGAGTGACACCGTGCCGTGAAAGTTCTTCACGAAGCCAATGTCGACCATGAACCACGTGGGCTTGGCCTTGTCCGAGTCTTCGTCGTAGTAGTGGCTCTTCCTGTTGAACGCTGACGCGTCCGGATAGCCGGTCTTGACGATCTTCGCGAGGCCGGTCACGCCCGACGGCTCGGCGTTCGACGCGTAGAACAGCACCGCGTCGCCCAGCTGCATGTCGTCGCGCATGTAGTTGCGCGCCTTGTAGTTGCGCACGCCCTCCCAGCTGGTCGAGCCGTCGCGCTCGAGGTCGTCAATCGTGTAGGCGGCCGGCTCGCACTTCATCAACCAGTAACGCGTGGCCATCAGTCTCTCCGGTACGGTATCTCTATGAACGGCGGCAGGCCGGCGGCGGCGATGATCGCCAGCAGGCCGGCGCGATCGTGGAATTCCTTGTGATCGCGATCGACCATGACGGCCTCTGGATACTGCGGCGCCAGCCGGCGGAACTCCGCGTCGATCAGGCGGAAGCGATGCACCATCTGCTCGACGTTCTCGTACGGCCGATTGCGGTGGCGGATGTGTTTTTCGATCGTATCCGTGCTGGATGTCAGCACGATGACGCGATCCGGATGCCACGCATTCCCGATCGACACCACCTCGCGCAGCGCGGCGTGATACTGCGCCGGGTATTCCGCGATGTGCGCCTCGAGGGTGATGCGCGCGCCCTCAAACAGAATGACCTTGTCCGGCCCGTCGTGCGTGGCGGCATCGCGATAGTTCGCGTCGTAGAGGTCGGCGAAGTAGCGCGTCACGTCCACCGGATTGCGGCCGGCCTCGATGTCCTCGAGCACGCGCGGATCCCACACGCCCTGCTCGCCTTCGCCGTACGCGCCGTTATGGTACAGGTCGCCGAGCTGGCGTACGAGCGTGCTCTTGCCGACACCCGGTCCTCCGACGATCGCGACTCTCATGGTTGGCTCGCATTGTAGTGCGGCCGCGTATTCGGCAGCCACACCGCCAGCAGGCCGACCGCGGGCAGGAACGCGCACACCTTGTAGACAAACGTGATGCTGGTATGGTCCGCCAGCACGCCCAGCGCGGCCGCGCCGGCGCCGGCCACGCCGAACGCAAAGCCGAAGAACAGCCCCGAGACCAGGCCGACGCGGTGCGGCACGAGCTCCTGCGCGAACACCAGGATGGCGGAGAACGCGGACGACAGGACGAGCCCGATGATCACGCTCAACACCGTGGTCCAGAACAGGTTCGCGTACGGCAGAACCATGGCGAACGGCAGCACGCCGGCAATCGACGCGAGGATCACGGGTTTGCGGCCGAACCGATCGCCGATCGGTCCCCCCATGAACGTGCCGGCCGCCACGGCGCCCAGAAACGCGAACAAATGGAACTGCGCGCTCTCAATCGACAGTCCGAAGCGCTGGATCAGAAAGAACATGTAGTAGCTGACGATGCTGGTGATGTAGACATACTTCGAAAACACCAGCACGAGCAGAATGGCCAGCGTGCGCTGCACGTGCGCGCGCGGCGGTGAAACATCGCCGGCCGGGCGCCGAACATGCGGGCGCGGCATGCCAATCGATTGGTACCACCGGCCGATGCGCGCCAGCAGAATGATGCCTGCCAGCGCCACCAACGAAAACCACGCCACGCTCCCCTGCCCGCGCGGCAGCACGACGAAAGCCGCGAGCAACGGTCCGAGCGACGACCCGAAATTGCCGCCGGTCTGAAACATCGACTGGGCCAGGCCGTGCTTGCCGCCCGACGCGATGCGGGCCAGGCGCGACGACTCGGGATGAAAGATCGACGATCCGACGCCGACCAGCGCGGCGGCGGCCAGCAGCCACGGATACGTCGCGGCCGTCGAGAGCAGCAGCAATCCGGTCAACGTGAACCCCATGCCGAACGCCAGCGAGTACGGCTTCGGATGACGGTCGGTGTAGTACCCGACGACCGGCTGCAGCAGAGACGACGTGACTTGATTGGTGAGGGTGATCAGGCCGATCTGCCAGAAGCTGAGCGCATAGGCGCCCTTCAGCATCGGGTACAGCGCCGGCAGCAGCGACTGCAACATGTCGTTGACCATGTGGCTGAGGCCGAGGCCGATGAGAACCGTGAGAACCGTTCGTTGCGGTCTGTTCGACGTCACGGCGTCGGCGCACCCATCAACAGGCGGTTCTTGGGTGTGATGTCCAACGGGATCGTCTGCGTCCACACCTGAAAGTTGTGTTGGCGCAATCGCTCGGCCCGCCTGATGTCAATTGCCAGCGCGCCATCGACCCAGCCGGTGAGACTGCCGGTGTCGCCAGCGCGAAGATCGTGACAGCACGGCAACACGGCCACGCGCGCGCGCACGAACGTGGCGCGATCAAGGATCTCGTCCGTGAGTCCGCCGCACGCGTGGCACGACACCACCACATCAACCGGCTCCAGCGCCACATCGTCGATCGCGGCCTCGCGGAACTTCACGCGGCGGTCGAGCCTCGGCCACGCGGCCAGCATCGCCGCGTGGAGTCTGGCGGCCGACGGCGGGATGACGGGATCGACGACCACGGCGTACGGCGACGTGTCGTCGAGCAGCAACAGGATCTGGGCGAGCAGTCCGTGGCCGCCGGCCAGATCGACGACGCGGCCGCCGCGGAAGAGACGCCGCACGCGTCGCGCGGTCTCCCACGCTTCGTAGAGTTCCTTGCGGGGCAGGCAGCCGGCCTCGCAGACCGCGCGGCCGATGCGGTCGAACAGCGTGTCGCCGGCGAATCGCCCACGGTCATGCGTCGTCAGTCGTCCCTTGGCGGACGGCGAAAAACTCTGTTCCGGCGCTGGCACAGGCTCTATTCGATCACGAGTGCGCCGGGACTGCGTACACCGCGCTGCGCACCAAACCGAGGCGAAATTCGCGCTCGCCGGCAAGCGTCAGCCCCGCGCGCTGCAACGCGCGCTCGGATGCCGGCAGTTCGCGTGCCACGATGCCGGTCCGCCAGCGGAAGAACGTATACAGTCCGCCGACAATCACGCGCGCCTGCCAGCGCGCCGGCCCGCGAGGTGGGATGGCGAAGTCGGCAAAGAGCCAGGGCGCGCCCGGCCGCAGGCGCGCCGACACGCGCGCGACCAGCGCCTCGACCTGCTCGGTGGAAAAACAATCCAGAAAGAAGAGGGTGACGACAGCATCGTAGGTGCGCGCGCCGAGATCGAGCGCGCGCGCGTCGGCGCGTTCGAAGGTGATGCGCGTGCGATCCGCGACGCTCAACCGCCGCGCCGCCAGCGTCAGCATGGCCTCGCTGGCATCCACGCAATGCATCCGCGAGGCCGGCAGGCGCCGCGCCAGGTCCGCGAGAAACCGGCCGTCGCCTTCGCCGAGGATCAGCACGCTCTGGCAGCCGGTGAGCCGATCAGTGAACGCGACGCGGGCTCGCTGCAGCGTGCGGCCGAACGCAGCATATTCGAGGAACCGGTAGACCCTGGCCACGCCGTCAAAGCCGGCCGTCACTTGATCCACAACAGCGCGATAGCCGGCGTCATCAACACCACATCGGCCAGCACGCGCGCCGCCCGCCAGCCCATGCGCGGCTCGAACTGGTCAACCACAGCCAACAGCATGGCGCTGGCGAGCGCGCACGCGCCCGCCACGCGGAGTGGCGGGTCGTTCGCAGCCGAGACGGCCACGGCCAGGACGGCGATCATCAACGGAAACTGCCGGATCACCCACGCGTTCTCGCTCGCGTCCAGCGCCAGCGACCGTTGCCCATGCGCCAGGTCCACGTCGCGCTCCCACCGCGAAATCAGCGCGCAGTTGGTGAAGCACAGCAACGCGAACAGCACCATCGCGGTGGTCAGGTCGCTCGCCTGCCGTGTCGGCATCAGGAACAGCCACACGCCGCCGGTCAGCAGGGCGGCGACGCACAGTTCCTTGGGCACCCGCCATCGCAGATGGCGATGCACGAGCTGGTGGGACAGCAGGTACACAAGCACGAGCGCGAGCAGCAGCGCGCCCGACGCCAGCTCGCGCCATGACAACTGCGTGAACGCCACGCCCACGTCGGCTGCGAAGATGACCAGCCAGATCATCGCCACGGGCCGGCGGCGACGCTGATAGAAGTGCAGGCGTTGCGTCCGCACGTCCCGCCAATCCAGGCGCCGGCCCTCAATCCAGCGATCAGCGGCGTAAGCGAGCCAGACCGACGCGCCGAGGACCGAGACCTGCGGCCACCTGAGCGGCACCGCCGCGACGCGCGCGAGCAGCGCCTGCCAGAGCAGGCTCACCGCCGGGGCATCCAGCGAGAGAATGGTTGGCCATTGCCACCAGCAGGGAGATTCAGACATGTAGGGGGTCAGAGCCCTTTTCCACAGGTTTCCACAATTGAGGGACAGGGGTCCACTTCAGAGGACCCCTGTCCCTTCTTTGTGGAAACCTGTGGAAAAGGGCTCTGACCCCGTACTAGCGCTCGACCTCTGACAGAAACGTCACGCCGGGGTTCTCGCGTTCGGCGTACTGCAGCGCCCACTCGGACGGAAACAGCAGCACGGTGCGGCCGCGCCGGTCGGTGACATCCAGGACGTTGGCGCCCAGGCCGGCCAGCGTCTGCGGATTCTTGTCGGGCGGATCGAGCCACCGCGCCGCGTGATAGTTCATCGGCTCCACGCGGCTCGCCACGCCGTACTCCGTCTGCAGCCGCGACTGGATGACATCGAACTGCAGCGCGCCTACGACGCCGACAACCGGATCGCGGCCGTGCTTCGTGCGGAACACCTGCATCAGCCCCTCTTCCTCCAGCTGCCGCACCCCATCGTCGAACTGCTTGTGCCGCTGGTCTTCAAGCTTCAAGCGGCCGAAATGCTCGGCGGCGAACTGCGGCACGAGCGGAAACTCGACAGGCCGGCCCACATACAGCGAGTCGCCGATGGCGAACCGCCCTGGATTCACGAGGCCCACGATGTCGCCCGCGTACGCCTCGGTGGACGTCTCGCGGTCGCGTCCGAAGATTTTGTACGGGCGCGCCACCCGGACCGGCGCGTTGAGCCGGGCGTTCATCACCATCATGTCTTTCACGAGCTTGCCCGAGCACACGCGCACGAACGCCACGTGATCGCGATGGCGCGGGTCCATGTTCGCCTGGATCTTGAACACGAAGCCGCTGAAGTCCGGCGAGGCCGGATCGATTTCTTCGTCGCCGTCCTTCGTCATGCGTAATCCCGGCGGCGGCGCGAGCGTCACGAGGCCCTCAAGAAACGGCTCGAGCCCGAAGTTCGTCAGCGCGCTGCCGAAGAACACGCCGGTCTGCCGGCCCGCGAGGTACTGCGCGTGATCGAACGTCGCGCCCGCGCTCGCGATCAGATCGATGCCTTCGATGAACTCGCGGTACGCGTGCTCGCCCGCCAGTTCCTCGAGCTGCGGATCGCGGTGATGCGAGACGGTCACCGGTGCCCGACGCTGTCCCTGCATGTGCCGCTCGTACAGCAGCACCTGCCGGTCCTGGATGTCGTAGACGCCGCGAAACTGGTCGCCGCGGCCGATCGGCCAGTTGAGCGGCGCCGCCGCGATGCCGAGCACGCTCTCGATTTCGTCGAGCAGCTCCAGCGGATCGCGTCCTTCGGTGTCGAACTTGTTGACGAACGTCAGGATCGGCAGCCGGTGGCGGCGGCACACCTCGAAGAGCTTGCGCGTCTGCTCCTCGACGCCCTTGGCGGCGTCGAGCACCATGACGACGCTGTCGGCGGCGACGAGGGAGCGATAGGTGTCTTCGCTGAAGTCCTTGTGGCCCGGCGTGTCGAGCAGCGTGATGCGGCGCCCGTCGATGTCGAACTCGAGCGCGGTGGACGTCAGCGAGATGCCGCGCTGCTGCTCCATCGCCATCCAGTCGGACACGGCGTGGCGGCGCGACTTGCGCCCACGCACCGCGCCGGCCAGCTCAATGGCGCCCGCGTACAACAGGATCTTCTCGGTGAGCGTCGTCTTGCCCGCGTCGGGGTGCGAAATGATCGCGAACGTGCGCCGGAGGGCGACCTTCGCGGCGAGTTCGTCACTGGTGGGGCTGGAGTCGACCATGGAAACACTTGATCTTACTTCGAGAGGTATTGGCCGAGCTAAAGCTCGGCCCTACGTGCGCTCGGCCTGCGTGGCTACGGCCGGATGGGATCGGCGGCCACGCCGTCCATGGTGATCACCACAGGCAGGATGGCGCCGGTGGCGCCGAAACGCATTTCGTCGATGCACACCACGCGGTGGTTGCGGTCGGTCTCGCCGAGCGGCCGCCGGTGATACACGATGTACCGCTTGCCGGAAGGGGCGTGCAGCACGGAGTGGTGGCCGGCGCCCGTGGCGACATTGGGGTCCTGCTGCAGGATCTTGCCGGCCCGCTCGAACGGGCCGAGCGGCGACGCGCCAATCGCGTAGGCGACCGCATAGTTCGGGCCCGTCCATCCGCCTTCGGACCACATGAAGTAGTACTTCCCGTCCTTCTTGAACATCCACGAGCCTTCGACGTAACCGGCCGGCGTGATCTCCTTGAACGTCGTGCCGTCGGCGAACGGCACGAAGCCGGTGAAGTCCGCGTTCAGCTTCGCGACGTTGCAGTGCTTCCATCCGCCGTAGATCAGATAGTGCGCGCCGTCATCGTCGCGGAACACGAAGGGATCGATGGGCTGCGCGCCGTTGTGGAACGCGTCCACCAGCGGTCGTCCCAGATGATCCTCGAATGGGCCCGCCGGGTGTTTCGCGCGCGCCACGCCGATGCCGCCGAGCTGCTGATCGTTTTGAATATCGTTGGCGCCGAAGAAGATGTAATACCAGCCGTCGTGTTGAATGATCGACGGCGCCCACACCGCGCGCCTGGCCCACGTGATGTGCTCGACGTCCAGGATGCGCGCGTGCCTGGTCCACGTGATCAGGTCCGGCGACGAGAAGGCATCAAAGAATGTCTGCTCGTTGTACGGCGCCGAGTACGTCGGGAAGATCCAGTACTTGTTTTCGAAGATCCGCGCTTCCGGATCGGCGTACCAGCCAGGAACAACCGGGTTGCCCGATGCGGCCGTCAGGGCACGAAGCGGATCCGCGGCGGCGACCAGGCCCGCAGCCAGCGCACAGCGATTGAACTCGCGACGAGTGATCCGCACGCGGGCAGCCTACAGCACTTCGCGCCGAAGGCCGAGTCGCGCAGGGCGGCCAATTCGATACCCAGGGGGAGTAACCGGCCGACCTGAAGCGGCAGCCGGCTGACCCGCGGATTATCTTCACCGAAGGCCCGTCCCGGTGTAGTCTTCCCGTGAATCCGAATACCCGGGGGGTCTGAATGCCAAAGCGTGTGCCTGCGCTCGCCGTAGGCCTGTTGTGCGCCGTTGTGTTTTTGCGCGCGAGTCCAGCCGTGAATCCGCCTGAAACGCCCGCGCCCGCGGCCCGCGTGTCGGCGGCGCCGGCGCCGATGTCGTACGACGCGGCAAACGACACGATTAAAAGGTTTTGCCGCGACTGTCACAACGACAGCGACTACACGGCCGAGCTGTCGCTCGACAAGTTCGATGTGGCGCACGCCGCGGATCACGCCGCCATCGCCGAGAAGATGGTGCGGAAGCTGCGCACCGGCATGATGCCGCCCCGTGACATGCCGCAGCCCGACGCGGCCACGCGCCTGGCGCTCGTCACCGCGCTCGAGACATCGCTCGACACGGCGGAAGTGACGCCGAACCCGGGCTCCCGGCCGTTCCAGCGGCTCAACCGCGCGGAGTACTCGGCCGCGATCCGCGCGATGTTCGGCATCGACATCGACGTGGCGGAATATCTGCCGGCCGACACCGTCAGCGCCGGCTTCGACAACATCGCGGACGTGCAGATGCCGTCGGCCACGGCGATGCAGGGCTACCTGCGTGCCGCCGCCTACGTGAGCCGCGCGGTCATCGGCGATCCGGCGGCCGACCCGAGCTCGACGACGTACGACGTGCCGCGCACGATGTCGCAGAAAGGCCGCATCGAGGGCGCGCCGTTCGGCACGCGCGGCGGCACGGTGGTCACCCACAACTTCCTCGCCGACGGCACATACAAGTTTCAGATGCTGCTGCACGGCGAGCCGCAGGGCGAGCTCTACGCCCGCACGGCGCGCAGCATGACGATGGAAGTGGCGATCGACGGCGCGCGCGTGGCGCTCGTGAAGGTCGACCGCTGGATCAGCGAGTCGTCGCCGAACGGCCTGATGGTGCAGACCGATCCGGTGTTCGTCACCGCGGGTCCGCACACCGTCGCCGCCACGTTCCTCCGCGAGTTCGAGGGCGAAGAAGACGACTTCATGAAGCCGATCGACCACACGCTGGCCGACACCAACATCGGCATCGGCTACGGCGTGACGACGGTGGGGCACCTGCGCAATCTGGCGATCGTGGGGCCGGCCGAAGCCATGGGCGTGACGGACAACCCGACGCGCCGGCACGTGCTGATCTGCCATCCGGCCACGAAGGCGGAAGAGCCGGCGTGCGCCAAACGGATCATCGAGCGGCTGGTGACCGCAGCGTACCGACGTCCCGCGACGTCACAGGACGTCGCGGAGTTGATGCCGCTCTACAAGCAGGGCGCGGCGAAGGGCTTTGACGCGGGCATCCGCGAAGCGATGCAGGGCGTGTTGTCGAGCCTGCACTTCATCTTCCGCGTCGAGGAAACACCGCCGGGCGTCACGCCGGGCGCCGTCTACAAGATCGGCAATCTCGACCTCGCGTCGCGGCTGTCGTTCTTCCTGTGGGGCACGATTCCGGACCGGCAGTTGATCGACGTGGCGGCCAACGGCACGCTGTCGCAACCCGCCGTCTTCGAGCGGCAGGTGCGCCGGATGCTGGCGGATCCGCGGTCCGAGGCGCTCTCCACGCGCTTCGCGTCCGAGTGGCTGCGCCTGCAGGACCTGGCGAAAGTGGAGCCGGACGCGCTCGACTACCCGTACTACGACGAGATCCTGGCGAAGTCGATGGAGCGCGAGACGCAGTTGCTCTTCGATCACATGGTGCGCGCCGACCGGCCGATGCTCGAGCTGCTCACCGCGAACTACACGTTCGTCAACGAGCGGCTCGCCAGGCATTACGGCATTTCGGGCGTGACCGGGCCGGCGTTCCGTCAGGTCGCGTATCCCGACGACACGCGCCGCGGCCTGCTCGGTCAGGGCAGCATCCTCACGCTGACGTCGCACGGCAACCGCACGTCGCCGGTGCTGCGCGGAAAGTGGGTCATGGAGGTGTTGCTCGGCAGTCCGCCGCCGCCACCGCCACCCAACGTGCCGGCGCTGGAAAAGACCGAAGGGGCGAAGGATGGCCGGCTGCTCTCGGTGGCCGAGCAGATGGCGATGCATCGCGCGAATCCGATGTGCAGCTCGTGCCACAACATCATCGATCCGATCGGGCTGGCGCTCGATCACTTCGACGTCACCGGCGCGTGGCGCATCAAGGATCGCGGCGTGCCCGTCAACAGCGCGGGCATGCTCTACGACGGCACCAAGTTGAGCGGCGCCACCGAACTGCGCGAGGCGCTGATGAAGCGCTCCGACGTGCTGGTGACCCACTTCACCGAGATGCTGATGGCGTACGCGGTGGGCCGGCGCGTGGGGTACTACGACATGCCGACCATCCGCCGCATCGTGCGCACCGCGGCCCCGCGCGGCTATCGCATGTCGGATCTGATTCTCGGCGTGGCCAACAGCCCGGCGTTCCGCACGGCGCGCGCCGAGCTGATCGACGCCGCGAGCCGCCACTGACGAAGGCAGTAGGGCCGAGCTTCAGCTCGGCCGGATGGAGACAGACATGATTCTGACCCGCAAGCACTTATCCCGTCGTACCGCCCTCAAAGGTCTCGGCGTCACCGTGGCGCTGCCGTTGCTCGACTCGATGATTCCCGTGCAGACGCTCTTTGCCCAGACGGCCGCGGGCCGGGCCGCCAGCCGCACGCGGCTGGTCTGCATCGAACAGGTGCACGGCGCGGCCGGGTGCAGCCCGTTCGGCGCGACGCATTATCTGTGGGCGCCGAAAGACACCGGCGCGAATTACGACCTCAGCCCGAGCAGCCTGCTGCCGCTCGAGCCGTTCCGCAAGCATCTGACGATCGTCAGCAACACCGACGCGCGCATGGCCGAAGCGATGGCGCCGGCCGAAGTCGGCGGCGATCACTTCCGGTCGAGCGCCGTGATGTACACGCACTCGCACCCGAAGCTGACGGAAGGCTCGGACGTGCACGTCGGCACGTCGCTCGACCAGTTCTACGTGCAGCGGTTCGGCAAGGACACGGCGATCCCGTCGATGCAGCTCAGCATCGAGCCCGTGGACCAGTCGGGCGGTTGCGCCTACGGCTACGCGTGCGTCTACACCGACACGATCAGCTGGGCCACGCCCACCGAGCCGTTGCCGATGGTGCGCGACCCGCGCATGGTCTTCGAGCTCCTCTTCGGCGCGGGCGGCACCGAACAGCAGCGCGCCGAGCGACGCGCCACCGACAAGAGCATCCTCGACCTGCTCACCGAGCAGATGAGCAGCCTGATGAAGTCGGTGAGCGCCAGCGATCGCCGCCGGCTCGATCAGTACTCGACGAACATCCGCGAAGTGGAACAGCGCATCCAACGCATCGAGGCGCGCAACACCAGCGGCGAGACGCGCGAGCTGCCCGGCGCGCCCGCGGGCGTGCCCGACTCGTTCGAGGAACACGTGAAGCTGATGTTCGACCTGCAGGTGCTCGCGTTCGCGTCCGACACGACGCGCGTGTTCTCGTTCAAGTTCGGCCGCGACGGCTCGGGGCGCGTCTATCCCGCGAGCGGCGTCCCGACCGGCTTCCACAACGCCTCGCATCACGGCGTCGCCGAAAAGACGATCCGTGAGTTCGCCGCGATCAACCAGAGCCACGTGGCCCTGCTGCCCTACTTCCTCGAGAAGCTGCAGAGCACGACGGAAGGCGACGCGTCGCTCCTCGACAAGACGCTCATCTTCTACGGCTCGCCGATGGCCAACGCCAACGTGCACAACCACCGCAACTGCCCACTCCTGATCATGGGCGGCGGCAACGGCGTGCATCAGGGCGGCACGCACGTGCGCGCGGCCGACGACACGCCGATGGCCAACGTGATGCTGACGATGATGCACAGGCTCGGGCTGGACGACATAAAGACGTTCGGCGACAGCACGGGCGAGTTCTCGTTCGCGACCGCGTAGGAGCCCCACATGCGCAATCGTCTGTACGTGGCCGTTCTCGCCAGCGCTTTCCTGTTGGCGCTCGTCGTCACTCACGCGGCAACGCCCGCGCCGATCGCCGACGCGGCGGAACGCGGCGACACGGTGGCCGTGCAGGATCTGCTGCGGCGCCACGCGGACGTGAATGCCGCGCAGGCCGACGGCATGACGGCGCTGCATTGGGCGGCGCTCAACGGCGACGCGAATCTGGTCGGCGTGCTGCTGGCCGCGAAAGCGAAGGTCGATCCGCTCACCCGGCTCGGCGATTACACGCCGCTCCACCTCGCCGCCGAGCGCGGCAACGGGGCCGTCGTCACCCGCCTGCTCGCCGCGGGCAGCAAGGCGGCCACCGCGTTCACGACGACCGGCGTGCAGCCGATTCACCTGGCCGCCGATGCGGGCAGCGCCGAAGCGATCGGCGCTCTGCTCGACGAGGGCGTGGACGTCAACGTGAAGGACATGACGCACGGCCGGACGCCGCTGATCTTCGCGACGTCGAAGAACCGCATCGCGGCGATAAAACTGCTGATCGCGCGCGGCGCCGACCTGCAGGCCACGACCACCGTGATCGACTACGTCGAGCGGTCGAAGGAAGACGCAGCGGCGCGCTCGGCGCGCCTGCGGGAACTGGGCGGCCGCGGCGGATCCGGACCCGGGCGATCGGGCGGCGGGCGCGGGGCGGGCGCGGCCAATACCGGCGGTGGCGGCGGCTACGGCAGCTACGACCCGACCGATCCGGACCTGAGCCAGTTCAACGCGCCGCAGCAGAGCAACGGCGCGGCGTTCGGCCGCGGCGGGCGCGGCGGCGCGCGCGGCCCGTCCGACATCCAGATCATCGGCAAGCAGGGCGGCTTCACCGCGCTGCACTACGCCGTTCGCGATGGCTATCCCGCCGCAGTGGCGGTGTTGCTCGATGCGAAAACCGACATCAACACGCCAACGGCCGGCGATCACTCCACGCCGCTCGTGCTGGCGATCGCCAACGGGCAGTACGACATCGCGATGACGCTCCTCGGCCGCGGCGCGGATCCCAACCGCCTCAACGTCGACGGCATCGGGCCGCTCTTCGCCACGATCAACAACGAGTGGGCGCTGCGCACGTGGTATCCGCAGCCGACCGCCAGCACGCAGCAGCAGACGTCCTACATGCAGTTGATGGAGACGCTGCTCAAAGCCAAGGCCGATCCGAACGCGCGCACGCTCACGCACGTGTGGTTTGCCGCCTACAACGCGGGACGCATGGGCGTCGATTTCGCCGGCGCGACGCCGTTCTGGCGGGCGGCCTATGCCCTTGATGTGGACGCGATGCGCCTGCTCGTGAAATACGGCGCCGATCCGAACATCCCGACCAAGAGTTACGGCGTGATGAAGCGCCCGAACGATCCATCCGGCCTGGACGCGGTTCCGGCGGGCGGACCGGACGTGCCGCCATTCCACGCCGCGAGCGGCGTGGGCTACGGCACCTCGCGCGTGGCGCAGCAACACCGGCACGTCCCCGACGGCTGGATGCCGGCCGCGAAGTACTTCATCGAGGAACTGCACGTCAACGTGAACATCCGCGACGACCAGGGGTTCACGGCGCTGCATCTGGCCGCCGCGCGCGGCGACAACGAGATGATCAAGTACCTCGTGAGCAAGGGCGCCGACGTGATGGCGGTCAACCGCGCCGGCCAGACGACGGTGGACATGGCGAACAGCCCGGAACAGCGCACACAGCCGTTCCCCGAGACGATCAAGCTGCTCGAGAGCTTGGGCGCGAAGAATAACCATCACTGTCAGGCGTGTAAGTAGTCCAGGGTCCAGGGTCCAGAGTCCAGGGTCCGCCCTCGTCCTGGGTCCTGGGTCCTGGGTCCTAGGTCCTGGGTCCTGAGTCCTGGGTCTTGGGTCCGAAGTCCGTCAGGTCCGGCGTCTGAAGTCCGCCTGTGCTGTCTGAGACAGCCGGGCTGTTTCGATTTGTCTAGGATCACCTCGAGACATAGGAGGACACCCATGTTGTATTCGATCATCGTTGGTTTGATTGCGGGCTGGTTGGCGGGTCAGGTGATGCGGGGCGGCGGGTACGGGGTGATCGTGGACATCATTCTCGGCATCCTCGGCGGCATTCTGGGCGGCTGGCTGTTCGGCACGCTTGGCATCTGGCCGGGCGGCGGGATGATCGGATCGATCATCGTGTCGTTTGTGGGCGCGGTGATTCTCGTGGCGATCAGCCGCGCGCTGAAACGCGCCTAACGTCAACGGCCTTCGACGGCCGAGCTGAAGCTCGGCCCTGCGTGAGCCCTACGTGCGGCTCGCCCGAATCACGCTTCGAGCAGGATGAGCGGCTTCGCCTTTCCCCGAAAGGCGCGGTCGAACGTGACGATGGTGAACTGCGAGGCATCGGCAAACGCGGTGAGGTACGCATCGGCCCAGACTTTCGGCGATGCGGATTTCAGACGAGTCAGCGCGCGGAAGCGGCGGTCGATGCCCTGCGGCTCGTCGACAAACGCCACGCGATCATCCTCCATCCATCGATCGTAGACGGCCCACGCCTCCGGCTGATTCACGGCGTCGTCACCCATCACCGCTTCGGCCGTCAGCAGCCGGAGAAATCCGAGCTGCGTGAAGCGGCAGAAGTGAAGCCGCACATCCGATTCGAGCGAGTTGAACCAGTCGCGGGCCCCGTCATGATGGACGTGTCCTGTGTGGGTGAGGGCGACCCAGACGTTGATGTCAGGGAAAAGAAATGACGTCGTAAATCCGGGCATTGTCGATCCGAATTGAGCCGGGGCGTTTCGATTTCACGAGGGGCAGTTTCACCGGACGGCCGCCCGCTGGCGGTGTTGATTTCAGCACCTGCTCGACGCCCTCGAGAATCAGGGCCTTGGCCGATCGTCCGTCTCCCGCGGCTCTCGCTTTGAGCCGCCGGTACATCGCGTCTGGAATGTCGATCGTCGTGCGCACGTCTCATGCTGCCATATTTATGGTTGTCCGTGCAATCTGCCGCTCCGTCATTCCGGTTTCGGCGCCTGGTCCCTGGTCTCGGCGGTCGCCGGATCGAAGCCGCAGCGTTCGCGCAGGCGCTGACGGAATCGTTCCCGCTCCTCGGGCGTCATGTCGTCCCAGCGGTCGCCCACGCGATCGGCGACGCGATCCAGAACGCGCTTGCGCATGCCGGAACGCGAGCCGCCCGCCCCATGGGCCCCTAGTCCGCCGAAGAGGATGCGGCACAGCGCCAGCAGTCCAAATCCCTGCCAGAACGTGATCTCGCGCCAGCCGAAGAGCTGCGGCATCAGCCAGTTCCACAGCAGCTTCACGATCTCACCGCCGATGAAGGCGATGACGATGATGCCGGCGATCGCCGCCGGAGCAATGAACATCCAGTTCTTCTTCAGATTCATATCGCGCTCCTCAACTCTTCGTTAACTCGTTATGGACGTCGTGCAGCCGCTCGCGCAGATACCGCACCGCGTAACGTTTCCGCGAGAGCAGCGTGTTCACGCTCACGCCGGTCTCGGCGGACATGTCCTTGAAACTGCGCCCGTCCAGTTCGTGCGCCACGAACACGTCGCGCTGCGCTTTCGGCAACTCCGCGATGGCGCGCTCGAGCTCGTCGAGCAGCACGGTGCGGGCATACCGCGCGTCCGGTCCCGCATCGGGCGACGGCAGCAGATCCTCGAACCGCAGCAGCTCGTCATCGTCATCGGCCGCGATCGCGGCATGGCTGAAGCGCTCCGGCTTCTTCTTGCGGAAGAGGTCGGTGATGCGATTGCGCGCCACGCGAAACAGCCAGCCGGTGACGTGGTCGATCGGCATCAGCAGGCGGTTCGCTTCCACCAGTTCGTAGAAGACGTCCTGCAGAATGTCCTCGGCGTCGCGCGGGTCGGGCACGCGCCGGCGAATGAAGTTGAGCAGCCGGGACTGTTCCCGCGTGACCACGTCGGAGATCCGCTGGTCTTTCTCACGCGCCATCAGGTCCAGGCTTTCCAGGCCCGCGCCGCGCGCCAGCCTCGCCGCGTCCTTCATCTACAGGTGTAGACGAATGAGGGGGTGCAGATATTGTAGGACCGGCCTGTGCGGTTGCCCGTGACTAGCGGATCCCAGCCAGCACCCGCGGTCTATTAGGTATATACTTAATTCGTGTTCGAGTGGGATC
>JAKALV010000026.1 GCA_021824055.1 Acidobacteriota bacterium | reverse complement strand
CAGCTCCGGCGGGCAAGCCGGCGCGCGCACCTCCGGCGCCGGCTTGGAAGACGGTCGTCCCGCCGTCGGTCGACATCGTGAACGCGACCACGGGGAAGTAGAGCAGATTCTCATCGTCGGGCGAGACCGCCAGGCGTGTGTAGTAGCTCGCGCGCTCCGCGGGCAGATGCGATTGGTTGACGAGTTGCCAGTTGGCGCCGCGATCGTCGGAGCGATACAGCCCGGGCGCCGGCGCGTCCTGCACGAGCGCGTACACGCGATTCGGATTGCTCGCGGCCACCGCGACGGCAATCTTGCCGAGGGGATGGTCGGCCGCCGGCAGGCCGTGCGCGGTGATCTTGTTCCACGTCGCGCCGGCGTCGTGCGTGATGTAGACGCCGCTGCCCGGCCCGCCGCTGTTGAGGTTGTTGCGATGAATGGTCAGTTGCCACATGCCGGCGTAGAGCGTGTTCGGATCGTGCGGATCCATCGCGAGATCGGAGCAGCCGGTGTTGTCATCGACCGCGAGCACCTGTTTCCACGTCGCGCCGGCGTCGGCCGTATAGAAGATGCCGCGCTCCTTCTGCGGACGAAACGCCTGGCCGATCGCGCAGACGTAGACGCTGTTCGCGTCGGTGGGATCGATCACGATGCGCGCGATGTGCCCGGTGGCATCGAGGCCCATGTGCTGCCACGTGCGTCCCGCGTCGGTGGACTTGTACACGCCGTCGCCGAGCGTGTAGTACGGACGGATCAGCCACGGTTCGCCGGTGCCGGCCCAGACCGTGTCATGCGCGGACTGGGCGACGGACAGCGCGCCGATCGCGGAAACGTCCTTGTCGTCGAAGATGGGCCGCCAGTTGATGCCGGCGTCGGTTGTTTTCCAGATGCCGCCATCCGCCGCGCCGGCGTACACGGTTTGCGCATCGCCCGGGACGCCGGTGATCGACGCGACGCGATTGCCTTCCGGACCGAGCTGCCGGAAGTGCAGCGCGCCGAGGCCGTTGGGGCCGCCGTCGGCGGGCGCCGCCGGCCCGCCGCCACGACGCTGGGCGTAGGCACTGGAGCTGACGAGAACAAGCGTACAGAGACCGGCAAGAATGCGGCGCATGAGGAGTCCTGCAAAGGTGAAAGAGGAGAGTGTGCACCTCGGCCGGAACGCGGTCAACTGGTCCAGTGCCACGCGATCATCAGCCGCGCGGCGCTTCGGCCTGTTTCTATCGAGCGAGAAGTTCGTCCAG
Organism: Acidobacteriota bacterium; assembly: GCA_021824055.1. Taxonomy (GTDB): domain Bacteria; phylum Acidobacteriota; class Vicinamibacteria; order Vicinamibacterales; family SCN-69-37; genus SCUN01. The sequence continues at coordinate 19,539 of JAKALV010000026.1, read as the reverse complement.
TTGCTCGAACGTCTCGGTGCATCCACCGGTGCTCCCCGAGGCGATGGCATCGTCGAGCGCTTGCTTCGAGGGATAGAGGTCGTGCATGACGACCAGGGTCTCGGCGCCGCGTTCTTCAAAGGTCACCGTGGTGACGGCCCCGCCTTCGCCACCTTCGTCATTCGTCCAGACCAGGCGGGAGTGCGGTATCACTTCGATGTACCTGCCGAAGAACGCCATCGGCTGCGGTGAGGCCGGGTGGCCGAACACGAAACAGTAGGTGCCCCCTGCACGAACATCGGCCTCGCAGGAAATGAAGGAGACCCCGAACGACTTCGGCGCCCACCACTGCTTGAGCAGATCGGGCTTCGTCCACGCCTCGAATACGATGCGTGCCGGGCCGTTGAAGGTTCGAGTCACGACGAGCTCACGCTCGGACGTCCGTTCCACCGTTGTGCGGTTCTTCATGGGTGTGCGCTCACTGTCTCCTCTTGCGTCCATGGGCCTTTTCCTTCCGTGTGAGTTCCTCGACCACCGTGTCCAGCTCGTCGAAGCGGGCCTCCCAGAGCCGGCGGTATCTCTCGATCCACGCCGCCTCTTCCGCCAGCCGGCACCGGCCGAGCCTGCAGGTCCGCACGCGCCCGACCTTCTCCGTGACGACGAGCCCCGCCTGCTCCAGGACGCCGACGTGTTTCTTCATGCCGGTGAGGGTCATCTCGAATCGCTCGGCCAGGTTCGTGATCGACGCGTCCGCACGCCCGAGCTGCTCCAGCACGCCGCGCCGCGTGACGTCCGAGAGCGCGGCGAAGGCGGCATCGAAGTGGGCCTGGAGATGCTGAACCATATGGTTCAGTATTTAAACACACCGATTGGCGGCATGCAAGTGGGCCGCGTACTGAGCGTGAGTGACGGGTGTGGCCGGGTGGTGCCAGGCGATCATCGCTTCAGAACCTGACCGGTCACATGTCATCGTCCGCGCGTGGGGCATCCGCGAAGTGGCGTTTGGCGATCCCTCGCCGTGTAGACGGAGTGAGCTGTCGGCCGAGCAACGCCCTCAGGCAGGATTTGGCCCCATCGCGGTCCCGTTTGCCCAGGGCGCGCATATACTCTGACCACTTCAAATGTCTCTCAACGCCGGGGCCCGGTTGGGTCCGTATGAGATCGTCTCCGCCATCGGGGCCGGCGGGATGGGCGAGGTGTATCGCGCCAAAGACACGAAGCTCAATCGCGACGTGGCCATCAAAGTGCTGCCCGAGTCGTTTGCGCTCGACGCCGATCGCGTGGCGCGCTTCACGCGCGAAGCGCAGGTGCTGGCCTCGCTGAATCACCCGAACATCGCGGCGATCTACGGGATCGAGGAAATGAAATCGGGAATCATTTCCGAGCAACGCCGGGCGGAAATGATTCCCGATTTCATTTCCCGCGCGCTGGTCATGGAACTGGTCGAGGGCGATGACCTGTCGGTGCTCATCGCGCGCGGGCCGCTGTCGCTCGCCGACGCCCTGCCGATCGCGAAGCAGATCGCCGACGCGCTCGAATCGGCGCACGAGCAGGGCATCGTCCATCGCGATCTCAAGCCGGCCAACGTCAAAGTCCGCGCGGACGGCACCGTGAAGGTCCTCGACTTCGGTCTCGCCAAAGCGCTGGACCCCGCAGGGGCCAGCGCGACGGCGGAGGCGATGAACTCGCCGACGCTCACCGCTCGTGCGACGCAGATGGGCATGATCATCGGCACCGCGGCGTACATGGCGCCGGAACAGGCGCGCGGCCGCGCCGTCGATCGACGCGCGGACATCTGGGCGTTTGGCGTGGTGCTGTACGAGATGCTCTCCGGCCAGCGCTGCTTCGAGGGCGAGGACATCTCGATCACGCTCGCGAGCGTGCTCAAGGAGGACGTGAAGTGGCACGCGTTGCCAGCAGACTTGCCGGCGCCGCTGCAGAGACTGTTGCGCCGCTGTCTCGAAAAGGATCCAAAGCGTCGTCTCAGCTGGATCGGGGAAGCGCGTCTCACGCTCGACGATCCCGCGTCTCTCAGTGCCGACGTCGCGTCCCCATCGTCAGCGATCGCATTCGCTGCGCCGCCCGCGCCACTCTGGCGTCGCGCGCTGCCGTGGGCGTTCGGCGTGGCTGGACTCGGCGCGGCGGCGATCGCGCTGGTCCTCTGGGCGCCGTGGCGCACCGCACCTGTGCCGGCGCCACGACGGTTCCTCGTCAACATCGGCGCGGACGCATCCATGCAGTTCGTCGGTGCATCGGCGATCCTGTCGCCGGACGGGACGACGATGGTCTTCGTGGCGCAGTCGGCCGGTCAGCCGAAGCAGTTGTTCGTGCGGAAGCTCGATCAACTCCTGGCGGCGCCGCTCGCCGGTACGGATGAGGCCGAGAGCCCGTTCTTCTCGCCGAGCGGCGAGTGGATCGCGTTCTTCTCCGGCGGCAAGCTCAAGAAGGTCTCGGTGACCGGCGGGGCGGCGGTCCCGCTCTGCGATGCGCCCAACGGTCGAGGCGGCACGTGGGCCGAGGACGACACGATCATCTTTTCGCCCAACAACACGCAGTCCATCAAGTTGTTGCGCGTGTCCGCCTCGGGTGGAACGCCGGCCGTGTTTGGAACGTTCGGCGAAGGGGCCACGACCCAGCGGTGGCCGCAGGCACTGCCCGGTGGCAAGGCCGTGCTTTATACCGAGCACAACGCCGGCTCCGCGTTTGACGACGCGAACCTAGTCGTCGCGCCGCTTCCGGGCTGGCCCGCTGAAGCCTCGGCGAAGGCGGTCGGTTCGCCGAAGATCATCGTCCGGGGCGGTTACTACGGGCGGTACGTGCCGAGCGGGCTTGCGTCGGCGAATTCCAGTGAGCGCGGTCGCGGCCATTTGCTGTATATGCAACAGGGCACGCTCTTCGCGATGCCTTTTGATCTCGATCGTCTCGAGCCGGTGGGGCAGGCGGTGCCGGCGCTCGAGGGCCTCGAGGCCAGTCCAGGCATCGGCAGTGCCCAGTTGGCGTTCTCCGCGGATGGCACCCTGGTGTTCGTGCCCGGCGTTGCGCAGGCGGCCATCAATCAGATCGATTGGATGACGCGAGACGGCAAGACGTCAGCGTTGCGCAGCGCGAAGTCCTCCTGGTCGAACCCAAAATTCTCACCAAACGGCCAGCAAATCGCGCTCGAGATTTATGACGGCAAGCAGCGCGACATCTGGGTGTACGACTGGGCGCGCGACACGATGACGCAGTTGACGTTTGACGCGGGCGACGATCGCTATCCCGTCTGGACGCCGGACGGCAAGCACATCGCGTTCGCATCCGATCGCGCCAAGAAAGGCGCACTCAATCTGTACTGGGTGAACGCGGACGGCACAGGCGAGCCCACCCGTCTGACGGACAGTCCGAATTCCCAAGTGCCGGCCTCATGGCATCCGAGCGGGAAGTTCCTGGCCTTCTTTGAGAATCGCAGCACGACCGGCTACGACCTGATGATGTTGCCGATGGATGGCGACGCGGTTCGCGGTTGGACGCCCGGCAAACCGACGGTCTTTCTCACTACGCCGGCGACCGAGGTGACCCCGATGTTTTCTCCGGACGGACGCTGGGTGGCGTATCAGTCTAACGATGGTGGCACGCCTGAAATCTATGTCCGGCCATTTCCCGGGCCGGGAGGCTTGTGGAAAGTATCGAGCGGGGGTGGCAGCTGGCCAACGTGGTCGGTCACGTCGCGCGAGTTGCTGTTCCTGAATTTCAATCAGGGCAAAGTCATGTACGCGCCCTATTCCGTGGTCGGCGATTCCCTCCGTGCCGACAGGCCGCAGGTGTGGTCGCCGACCGGCTTCCGGTCGGTCGGCGGCGCCGGCGTCGGCTTCAGTCCGTATGCGTTGCATCCTGACGGCAAGCGTCTGGCGCTCGCGGCCGCGGACCAGACGGCGCAGGTGGTGCAGGACAGGGTCGTGATCATTGAGCACTTCTTTGAGTATCTGAGGAAGATCGCGGCTCCGAAGAAATGACCTTCAGGCGCAGACCCGTTTGCCCAGCGCGCGTATACTCTGACCACTCCCCATGTCACTCCCCCTCGGGACCCGTCTCGGTTCCTACGAGATCACCGCCCACATTGGCGCGGGTCTCGCCGTAGCCCAGGCGAGGATCTGGCTGTGATTGGTAAATCGATAGGCCCTTACCAGATCCTCGCCGAGTTGGGCAGAGGCGGGATGGGCGAAGTGTATCGGGCGACCGACAGCCATCTGAAACGGGCGGTCGCCATCAAAGTGCTCCCCGCCTCGGTCGTCGGCGATGCGGACCGCCTGGCGCGCTTTCAACGCGAAGCCGAAGTCCTCGCCGCGCTCAATCATCCGAACATCGCCGCGATTTACGGGCTCGAAAAGACCGCGGGCCTGACCGCACTCGTGATGGAACTCGTCGACGGGGAGGATCTGTCGCAGCACATCGCGCGCGGCGCACTGCCGCTCGCCGACGCGCTGCCCATCGCGAAGCAAATCGCCGAGGCCCTCGAAGCCGCGCACGAGCAGGGCATCATTCATCGCGACCTGAAGCCGGCCAACATTAAAGTCCGGCCAGACGGCACGGTGAAGGTCCTCGACTTCGGTCTCGCCAAAGCGCTGGACCCGGCATCGTCGTCGAGCGGCGAGGCGATGAACTCGCCGACGATGACCGCACGCGCGACGCAGATGGGCATGATCCTCGGCACTGCCGCCTACATGGCGCCCGAGCAGGCGCGCGGACGTGCCGTCGATCGCCGCGCCGACATCTGGGCGTTCGGCGCGGTGCTCTACGAAATACTGACGGGCCGCCGCGCGTTCGACGGCGACGATGTGTCGACGACGCTCGCCGCGGTGCTGAAGGACGATGTGAAGTGGGCGACGTTGCCGCCGGACATGCCCGCCGCCTTGCGGCGCTTGCTCCAGCGGTGTCTCGAGCGCGACCCCAAGCGGCGTCTGCAGTCGATCGCGGAAGCGCGCATCGCGATTGAAGACATCGCGTCAAGCGCCGCGACCAATTCGGAAGCGGCGCCGGCTCAACCGGTTCGTCAGTCGCGTGTCGTGCTCCCGTGGATTGTCGCCGGCGTGCTCGGCGCGGTCGCCCTCGCACTCACGCTGCCGGCGTTTCAGCACTGGCGCGAGCCGGTGCCTGAGGAGATCCGCGTCGACATCGCCACGCCGGCGACCGCCGTGCCCCAGGACTTCGCGTTGTCGCCCGACGGCCGCCAGATCGCCTTCGTGGCGTCGGGCGACGGCACGCAGCGGCTCTGGGTCCGTGCGCTCAACAAGACCGATGCCCGTCCGCTCGCGGGTACCGATCATGCCCGGTATCCGTTCTGGTCGCCCGACAGCCGGTCGTTGGGGTTTTTCGCCGACGCCAAACTGTATCGCGTCGATCTCACCGGCAGCCTGCCCCAGGCCATCGCACCCGCGGCGGTTCCGCGCGGCGGGACGTGGAGCGCGGACGGGATGATCGTGTTTTCCTCTTCCACGATCGGACCTCTGATGAAAGTCGCAGCGGTCGGTGGGGCGCCGGCAGTTCCAGTCCAGGCCACCGGATTGCGGAATCTGTTTCCCGTCTTTCTTCCGGACGGCCGTCGGCTCCTTGAGTTCGCAGCCTCGCTGGCGGGCGTGACGGGAGCGATTTACCTCGTCTCGCTGGATGGCGGTTCCCCGGTGCGATTGACGGACGCGTCACTGGCCGCGGCGTACGTGCCATCCGGCTTCCTCGTGTTTGGACATCAGAGCATGCTCGTGGCTCAGCATCTGGATCTGTCGCGCGGCGCCCTGACGGGCGACATCATCACGCTGGCGGATCTTGGCGGGTCCGGCAGTCCTCTCCTGGGTGAACCGGGCGGCTTCTCGGTCTCGACCGACGGCCGGATCGCGTATCGCGCCGGAAGCGGCCTGCGGCAGGCGAACTGGATCGATCGCACGGGGAAACCGGTTGGCGTGGCGTTGCCTGGGGACACGGCAAGTCTCCAGTATCCCGAGCTCTCTGCCGATGGTAAGCAGCTCCTTCACATGCGGAACGTCGACGGGAACGTCGATGTCTGGATCGCGGATCTCACCCGTGGCGGGCAGACGCGGTTCACGTTCGATCCCGCCATCGATGCCTGTCCGGTGGCCTCGCCAGACGCCGCGACGATCGCGTTCGCGTCGGCCAGAGGCGGCAACGACGATCTGTTCACCAAGCCAGCGAACGGTGTGGGCGTGGAACAATTACTGCTCGCGACGCCAAACGCGAAATTCACGCGGGACTGGTCGCATGACGGTCGATTCCTGCTGTACTCGGAGCAGGATCCCAAGACGGGCATCGATTTATGGGCCCTCCCGATGATGGGCCCGGACAAGACGCCGGTGTCCATCGCGCGCTCGTCCTTCGATGAGTCCAACGGTCAGTTCTCGCCCGATGATCACTTCGTGGCCTACGAAACGAACGAGTCCGGTCAGTTCGACGTCGTCGTCCAGACATTCCCGCAGCCCACGGGCAAGTGGCAGGTGTCGCAGCACGGCGGCACGCAGCCACGCTGGCGCGCCGATGGCAAGGAGTTGTATTTCATCGGAGCCGACGGGATGATGATGGCGGCGCCCGTCACGATCGCCGGCTCGACGTTTGCCGCCGGGACGCCGGTGGCGCTGTTTCCGGCGCGCATCGCGCCCGGGGCCGGCGCGAACAAGCAGAACTACGCCGTCGCGCGCGACGGCCGGTTTCTCATTGTCCAACCCGTCGAATCGGCGTCCGCGCCGATCACGCTGATCTTGAACTGGCGGCCGAAGTGAGGAGAAGTCCATCCCATCACGCGATGTGATCCGCTCGGAGAGTAGTCGGCAAGTGGTTACTGACTTCGGGTGACCGGTTCGGTGGACCGGTGCTACGCGATCATGAGCCGGGCGGATCGCGTCGACCGCCGGTGCGCCTTTACGACAATCTCCACATCGTTCCCGAGCAGGACGAGAAACCGGACGAGTCGATCGAGTGAGAAGCCGGCCAGCCGACCTCGCTTCAGTGCCGAGATCTTCGGCTGATCGACCTCCAGTAGTTTGGCGGCCTCCGCCTGTGTCAGGCCGCGACGTTCAATCGCCGTGATGATCTTGTGGGCGAGTTCCGCCTTTGCGAGGCGCTCCTCCGGATGCGGCAATCCCAAGTCTGCGAACACATTTCCGCTGCTTGGTTCGATCTCAACACGGCCGGCAGCCTTCGTGCGCTTCGTTTGAGTGGCACGCCCCTCGCGGTGCGCGCGCATGGCGGAGACGCCCTCCATCAGTTCCCCAAACAGATTGCGCCTCTTCACTTTGCTTGTCGCCATGTCGTCATGTCCGTCCTCCCCACCGCGCCGTCAGAGCGCGCTCGTCAGGCCCGCTGCCGCTGCCAGCGTCTGCTGCCGGGCATCGAAGGAGGCAAATTGCGCGCAGCGAACGGCCCGCGCGGTCGCGACGTGCAAGATGTCCAGGCTGCGGGTTCCCGTCGTCGCGGCATGCTCAGCGCTGAGTCGCGACGCCAATCGAAATACCGCAGGCCACTGCACAACTGTGCGGACGAGCCGGCCGCTTCGAAGGTCCCGTCGATCGTAGTGGAGGCTTCGCGCGCCTGCTGTTCGGTGAGAAGCTGCCGGAACACACCGAGCCGCAGGGCGTTTCGCACTTCAAGGTCGTGAAGGGACGTGAACAGCAATGGCGCCTGGTGTTTGAGGAGAAAGGCTTTCGCGCGAGACGTATTCGAGTCGACCAGATAGCAGGACACCAAGAAGCTGCTGTCGGCGTACACGCGCATTGGCGTCAGTACGTTTCTTCCCCGCGCTCGAGCAGAACGAGATTCGGTATCACGCGGTCACCGAGAATGCGTTTGGCGCGCGCCTCGACATCTGGCCAGAGCACGCGCGCTTTCTGCAGGCGGGACACATGGGCCGTTGATCCGGTCTCCAGCGCGACGATCTCCCGCAAGAGACGCTCACGTTGCTTCGTCGGCAGCGCTCTCACGCGCTTCAGGAGTTGGGCCACGGTCATGTCGCAATTCTAGCGTCGTCCGAGGTGGGCGACAACCTTGAAACCGGGGCGCCGGTTGCGTCCAGCCACGGTGATGGCGGATAACCCCTGTACTGAGCCCGCAGCCATGGCAAACGGAAGCAAACGGACGCAAAGATCGGCAACTGTTGGAAGCTAATGGAAGTTGGCGGAGAGAGAGGGATTCTTCGACGCTGTTTTCGAAAAGCCCAATAAACATGGGCGTTTTCAGCGCAACGCCCGCCACGTCAATAATTTAGCGTCTTCCAATCCCTGCCGGCGTTTGCGTCCGTTTGCGCCCGTTTGCCGATTCTTCCACTGCGATGGCACTCGACATGGCACTCGACGCGGCGGCCTTTGCGAACGCTCCGTTTAAACACCTCCGAGATCGCCTCGGAGTCCCATCCCCCGGAATTCCTGGTTCAATCAATCTTCGGGGATGTTGTCGCTTGGCAAGCCTTTCCCTCGATGTCAGAACCTGTCATATTTGGTTATACTCACAACGGAGGCACGATCGTGAACGTTTCCCTGACGCCAGAGCTCGAACGACTCATCAATGACAAGGTGGAGACGGGATCCTACCAGACCGCCAGCGAGGTGGTCCGCGAAGCCTTGCGGCTGCTGAAGCACCGTGACGAAGGCCTGGTGGCGCTTCGACGTGATATTCAGGCCGGGCTCGACCAGGCCGCGCGCGGCGAGTACACGGCGCACGACCGCCCGTCATTGTCCAAGCTGGCGGCACGCGTGAAGGCCCGCGGACGGAAGCGCCTCGCAACGGCGAAAGTCTCGAAGCGTAGTACAGCGCGGTGAAGCGTTTCCGTCTGTCCAAGCTCGCCGAGGCTGATCTCGACGAGGCGTGGTTCTATGTCGCCGGCGATGGCGGCGTGAATGTCGCCGATCGCCTCCTCGACGACATCATGGACCGCATCGTCATGCTCGCCAGTCAACCCAAGGCCGGTCGGCGGCGCGACGAACTCGCCGTCGGCCTTCGAAGCTTTCCAGTGAAGAGCCACATCATCTACTACCGGTGCGAGGCCAGCCACATTCTCATTGCGCGCGTTCTGCACGGAAGCCGCGATCAACCGTCGGCGCTTGGAACTGAGGGAGAGGGATAGCGGAGCGCTCTGTCGAACGAGCTATAGCCGGTCGCGGGGGCGGTCGGCCGAGCGACGGAACAGTTCATACCGGGTCTCGAGAAGGCTGGGGTTGGGTCGAAGACTGGCGCGTGTCGGGACGTCAATGCGCTGACCGTGAAATCCCTGCAGGCCTTCGATCGGCTATGGCGGTCCTTCTACGTGTCTCTTGTCTCTTGCCGCGCCGATTGTGGCCGGTTTTCGAGCACCGCCTGACGTGGAAATGCCACTCGAAAATGGAACTTGGTCGCGCCGCCCGATAAGATTCGCTGAATTGCTCAGCATTTCCGCGCGAAGCTGGTGAGGTTGGCGGAGAGAATTCGAGTCTTGATGATTTCGTTGAAATTGCTGAGGAAAACCGCGAAAAGTTAACTGGCGGAGAGAGAGGGATTCGAACCCTCGGTAGAGTTTCCCCTACACACGCTTTCCAAGCGTGCTCCTTCAACCACTCGGACATCTCTCCGCGCGAATGGCCCCACAATCTTACCCCGGGCGGGCCCGGCCGACTTTCAGGCAACCTTCAGGCGCGATTCCTAGACTCACTCACGAGGTGACAGGCAATGAGGCACTCCATACAACGATTTGTGGTGTTTTCCGCGCTGGCAATCGCGTTCTGCACGTCCGCCGTACTGGCCCGGCGAGCCGGGACCGGCGGCCCGTACAAAGTGCTCCAGCGGGCGAAGGTCGGCGGCGAAGGCGGCACCGACTACATCTTCGCTGACGTCGTCGGCCGCCGGCTCTACATCAACCGCGGCGCGACGCGCGAGATTCCCGCCACGGCCACGACGCCGGCCGTGCCGGCCTTCGAAAAGCGAGTTACGATCTTCGACCTCGACACGTTGAAGCCCCTCGGGGAAATTCCCGGCGTCGGCGGCAACGGCGCCGTCGTGTGCCCGTCGACGGGGCACGGCTTCACGAGCGATCATCCGCGGCCCTCGATGTTCGACGTCAAGACCATGAAGCTGATCAAGACGATCGAAGTGCCCGACAGATTCAGCGCGGACGGCATCTACTGCGACACGTCCAGCAATCGCGTCTACATCGGCAGCCATCCGACCAAGAGCCTGCTGGTGGTGGACGCCACGAACGGCGCGGTCCTCGGCCACATCGAACTGGGCGGCACGCCGGAACAAATGGTCGGCGACGGCAAGGGCACGATCTATCAGGTGCTGCAGGACCGGCCGGGCGGCGTTGCGGTGGTCGATGCCAAGACGATGAAAGTCACGGCAACCTATCCGTTTGGCGATGCCGCCACGGGCAACGGTTCCTGCAACGGTCTCGCGCTCGACGTGAAGAACAGCATTCTCTTCGCGGCCTGCGCCGGAATCGGTCCGGCCCCGGCCCGCGGAACGCCACCGCCGCCGGCCGATCCCAACGCCAAGCCGCCGCAGACGATGGTGATTCTGAGCGCGAAGGACGGAAAGATCCTCGCGCGGCTGCCGCTCGCGGGCGGTTCCGACGGCGCCGTCTTCAACCCGGCGACAATGGAAGCGTTCAGCACGCAGGGCAACGGCACGCTCACCGTCATCAAGGAGACGAGCCCGACGAGTTTTGAGGTCGAGCAGAACCTGGCCACGATGGACGGCGCGCGCACGATCGCGTTCGACAGCAAGACGAACCACATCTTCACGATGAGCGTGGAGCACGGTCCGGCGACCGCGCCGCCGCCCGGTGGCGGACGCGGCGGTCGCTTTGGCGGACGCGCACCCGCGATTCCGGGCACGTTCACGATTCTGATGATCGGGAAATAATAGATGTAGGTGACGTCCCAGACCCTGGCCTTTCTCTCGCTGGCGTTCGTTTTTGCCTTCACGCCTGGCGCGACAACGGCCGTGGTCATCCGGCACACCTTGGCGGGCGGCCGGCGGCGTGGAATGATCGCCGCCGGCGGCGCCATGACGGCCAGCTTCATTCAGGCGACGCTCGCGCTGGCGGGCGTCAGCACGCTGCTCGTCAAGTGGCCGCAGGGCCTGCGCGGCCTCGCGATCGCCGGCGCATTGTTTCTCGCCTGGATGGGCCTCAAGAGTCTGCGCGCGGCCGTGGCGCCGGGCACCTTGGCACCTCGCACCCTGGCACCCAGCACCCTGACACCCGGGCACCTTGGCCCCCTGACACCCTACCGAGACGGTTTCTTCATCAATGTCTTCAACCCGTCTGTGACGAGCTTCTACGTCGGCGTCGTCCCCACGTTCGTTCCGGCCGGCTCGTCGTGGCGGGCGCTCGCGTTTCTCTATGCGGCGCACATGTCGATTGCGCTCGGCTGTCACGTGTTCTGGTCGTCGCTCTTCAGCAAGGCCCGAACGCTCTTTGCCGGCGAGCGTTTGCGGCGCTGGCTTGACGCGGCCGTCGGTGTGCTGCTGCTGTATCTCGCCGTGCGTGTGCTGAGGCGGTGACACGTGGCGGCGTCGCGGGCGGGCGGCGATGCGCCTACCGCGACAGCCAGTAGGTCATTTTCACGGCGAGCGATTTGCCGCGCGTGCGCAGGTCGCGCGGTCCCGGCACGGCGGTTTCGTAGCCCTGGTTGTACACGACGTAGAAATCGCTGCCGGGACGGAAGATGTACCAGAGCAGCAGGTTGAGGCTCGCCGTGCGCGTGGCGTCGTTGTATTGCAGGAAGCTCTTCACGAACAGATCCGGCGAGAACGAGTAGCTGACCCGCGTGCTGAGCACGTTCGTCACGTACGGTCCCGTCAGCGGCAGCACGATGCGATTGCGCGTGTAGACATTTTCCACGAGCAGCGTCTCGAGCGGCAGAACGCTGAGCTGGGCGTGATAGGTCTGCTTCTCGCCGCTGTAGTAGCCGCCCAGATCCGCGCCGAGGGTGGTGTAGACCCGCTTTGACTGGTTCGAGCGGTACGATCCGTGCAGCGTGCGCCAACGGTACCCCGCGCTCGGGATCATCCCGCCGGCTGTGGTCCAGTTGAACGGCAGATCGTCGAACTGCTGATCGACCCGCAGGAACACGGACGAACTGTCCTGCCGTGTCAGCGTGAAGTCGGCGCCGGCCGCCTCCGATTGTTTCTGGCCGGCGTGGTTCTGGTAGTACGACGCGTCGGCGTTGAATCGAAGCTGGCGCACGCCCTGCCATCGCGGCCGCGGCGTCCAGGCGCCTTGCACGATCGCGTTACGGATGTCCGTGCGCGGAATGAAGCCCATCTCGGCGTTGAAGTGCTCGGCGATATCGACGTACGTCACGCCCGATTCGAACCGATCCGAGGTCCACTTGCCGCGGGTGGCTCCCGCCCAGTCGCGGCCGTTCACGCCCGGCGTGAAGGTCTTCGCCGCGAGCACGACCCAGTCGAGATGCTTGCCGAGCGAAAAGACGCCGTCGATGCCCGCGGTGCGGTTGCCCGCCAGCCCGCCGCCCTCGCGATTGAGCAGGATGCCGCCGATCGACGACTTGCCGAGCACGTCGTGCTTCACGCGCAGCGCGGAGTAATTGCCCCGCGGCGCGAGGGCCGTGGCATCCGTTTCGATGTTCATCGCGCCGATGGTGGTGTGCCCGGCGCGGCCCGTCACGCGGCCGCCCGCGAGAATCGGGATTTCGTGGCCATCCCGCAGGCCGACGCGGCGGCTGTAGAAGAGCGTCAGCAGCCCGGGGCCCGCCCGGTTGGCCGTGTTCTGGCTGTAGTCGAAGATGCCGGCGCTTTCCGTGAAGAACTGACGCTTCTCCGGAAAGAACAGGCTGAAGCGCGAGAGGTTGACCACTTCCTGGTCGGCCTCCACCTGCGCGAAATCCGTCTTGTAGGTGACGTCGGCGTTGAAACTCTGCGAGAGTCCGATCTTTGCGTCGAAGCCGTAGTCCTTGCTGGTACGTGTGGGCGTGCCGGCATCGTAATCGCGCGACACATGCGGCGCCGCGAACGGCACGAACTCGACCCGCCGCCGCGGCTTCAGGTTCTTCAGCCCGCGCAACACGCCGGCGCCCGACATGCGCGCGAAGCCGAGCGCCTGCCACTCGCGCGGGAACGGCACCCAATACGTTTCCTCGTTCTTGCGGATGATGACGCGGCACACGTTCAGGCCCCACACCGTGTCGCCCGGGCCGCCCGTGAAGCGCAACTGGCTGAGCGGAATCGCGATCTCCACATACCAGCCGCGGCCGTCCACCGAGGTCTTGTTCTCCCACACCGCGTTCCAGTCGTAGTTGATCGTGCGGCCTTCCTCCACCGACTGCGCGTCCTTCTCGGCGCCGAGCGGGTTGGTGGAGAAGTAGAACGCGTTGCGGTGATCGTGAAACGTGTCGAGCGTGATCTTGATCTGGTCACCCTTCTGCAGCCCGGAATCGCGTTTCATCTCGCTCGCGGTGATCCCCTTCGGGTCGTCGTCAAACGCCCAGATGCCGAAGTAGAGCTTCGTGTCGTCGTAGAGGATGCGGAACTCGGTGCGCTCGGTCGCGGCCCAGCCGAACTTCGGCTCGCGCTGCACGAACCGGCCCTGGACCGGCGCGAGTTGCCAGTCGGCCTCATCGAGCGTGCCGTCGATCTTGAGCGCGTGTCCCGGCGGCAGCCGCATGGCGATGGCCGCGAACGTCTCGTGATCGATCTTGGTGATGTCGGTGACGATTGGGCCCGTGGCGTCGGGGTCGGCGCGCGGTCCGGGCGGCGCTTGCGCGGCCGCGCCGGCCGCGCACAGAAGTGCCGAGACAACGAGACAGGGGACCGGAAGCCGCAGGCGACGATTCACGGAAGGCAGACAGGCTATCAGAAAGAGCGATGTTCGCGGCGCCGGATGCGGCTTGATACCATGGCGCCCATGAACCCATTTCTGACGGATCTCTCGAAGAGCTTCGCGCGCGATCTCGACACGCTGGGCCGCGAGGTCGCGCTCTATCCGGACGATGCGTCCCTGTGGGCCGAACGTCCGGGTTTGCCGAACACCGGCGGGAATCTGGCGCTGCATCTCACCGGCAACGTGCGTCACTTCATCGGCATGACGCTCGGTTCGAGCGGCTACGTGCGCAATCGCGATCACGAATTCGCCGCCCGGGCCGGATCGCGCGCCGAACTGCAGGCGCAGATCGCCGCCGCGAAGGCGGAGGTGGCCGCCGCCCTGGCCGCGCTGCCGGAATCACGGCTCGCCGAGCCGTTTCCGGCGGCGGTCGGCGGCGTCACGCTGCCGACGCGGATGTTCCTGCTGCATCTGGCGACGCACTTCACGTTCCATCTGGGCCAGATCGACTACCACCGACGGATCGTCACCGGCAACGCCCAGTCCGCCAACACGCTGCCGGTGTCCGCGCTCGCGTAGGTCGCTCGGACGCTTGGAGGGCCGGACCTTTAGGTCCGGCCAACCCCGGACCTGAAGGTCCGGGGCTCCAGCTTCAGGGGGCTCCACACGCCGGCGATATAGAATCAGTCTCTGGCGTTTCGGACCGCGATCCGGACCCTGTGCAAGTTCAGCCGAAGAACCGCGTCAGGGCCGGAAGGCAGCAGCGCTCACTCGGTACTGGGCTGTGCCGCAGGCCATCCGGGTCGCGGTCGGAGACGTCAACGACGCTTGAATCTGGTTATCTATTGTCTGGTTACCTGGCTATTGGAATCTGGGCATCTAATCCTTGACTCGCCAAATAGCCGGTTTCCAATAGTCAGCTAACCAGATAATCAGCTAACCAGTTTCACTGACACTTTCTTTTCACATGGCATATATCGCATTAGCGCGCAAATGGCGTCCGCAGAAGTTCGAAGACGTCATCGGACAGCGTGGCGTCGTCGACACGTTGAAGAACGCGATCGAGGGCGGCCGGCTGGCGCAGTCCTTCATTTTTGCGGGCCCGCGCGGCGTGGGGAAGACCACCACGGCGCGCATCCTGGCGCGCGCGCTCAACTGCGTGAAAGGCCCGACGGGCGATCCCTGCGGCGTGTGCGACGCGTGCGTGGAAATCGCCGAGGGCCGCGACGTGGACGTGCAGGAGATCGACGGCGCCACCTACACCGGCGTGGATGCCGTGCGCGAAGTGATCGTCGAGCCGCTCGGCATCGCGCCGATGCGCGACCGCTACAAGATCTTCATCATCGACGAAGTCCATCGCCTCTCGAAAAACGCCTTCGACGCGCTGCTCAAGTCCATCGAGGAGCCGCCGCCGCACGCCAAGTTCCTCATGGCGACGACCGACCTGGGCTCGGTGCCGGTCACCATCCAGTCGCGGTCGCAGGTGTTCGAGCTCAAGTCGCTCGGGTTCGCGCAGATCAAGCAGCTGCTCAAGGACATCACGGCGAAAGAGCAGATCGTCATCGAGGACGCTGCGCTGTCGCTCGTTGCGCGCGCGGCCGAAGGCTCCATGCGCGACGCGCTCAGCGCGCTCGACCAGGTGCTGGCGTTCACCGACGACAAAGTCACCGCGAAAGACGTGAGCACGGTGCTCGGCCTGATCGGCCGCGACGTGCAGTTCGAGATCGCCGACACCGTGGCGCGCGAAGACGCCGCCGCGGTCTTCGGCCTCGGCGAGCGCGTCCTCAACGACGGCTTCGACCTCCGCATCGTCTGCCGCGAGCTCGCGCGGCTCATGCGCGACCTCATGGTACTCAAGATCGATCCGTCGCGCGCCGACGATCCCGAAATCGCCGCCGAGGGCGAAAAGGCGCCGCTGCTCGCGCTGGCCAAGCACTTCTCGCGCGAGGACCTCATGCGCGCGTTCGACCTGCTCTCGCGCACCGAGTTCGAGATCCGCAACTCCTCGCATCCGCGCCACCACTTCGAAATGGCACTGATGAAATGGATCCATCTCAGACAGCTCACGCCGCTGGCGGAGATGCTCAAGAACGGTTCGAGTGGTTCGGGGGGTTCGGGAGGTTCGGGTGGTTCGGGTGGTTCGACGGTTCGGAAGTTCGAACCGCCGCCGAAGCACTTCGAACCGGCGGCGAAGAACTTCGAACCAGCGGCGAAGAAGTTCGAACCTCGAACCAGCGGACCCGCACTACCTTCGAAGCCCCCCGAACCACGTGCGAAGGCACCCGAACTACCTTCGAAGCCCCCCGAACCTCGTGCGATAGTTCCCGAACCGATTTTGTCTGCCGGATCGGATCTGAAGACTGCTCTTATGGCGACGATCCGGGAAAGCAACAAGGTGTTCTTTTCCATGGTCGTCGCCCAGGCTCAGAGCGTCGAAGTGGTTGGCGACTCGGTCGTCTTCGCGTTCGCGCCGGTGCACAAGACCCTGCGCACGAACTTCGAGGGCCGCCGCGGCTGGCTCGAGCAGATGGCGCATCAAATCGCCGGCCGCCCGATCAAAGTCGTGGCGAAGGACGGCGACCCGGCGGTGGCGGCGGAGAAGGCGGCCGCCTCGTCGCAGCAACTGGCCCGCCAGGCCGAGCTCAAAGAGAAGGCCAAAGCCGAGCCGAGCGTGCAGAATATCCTCGACGTCTTCGGCGGCGAAATTGAGGCGGTTGAAGAATCCGAACCTGGGACCAAGGACCGGTAGGACCCTGGACGAAGGCGGACCTTGGACCTTGGACTTTGAACATTGGACGACGGAGATCTGAATGAACATTCAGCAAATGATGAAGCAAGCCCAGCAGATGCAGGACAAGCTGCAGAAGCAGATGACCGACATGCGCATCGAGGGCGCCGCGGGCGGCGGCATGGTCACCGTCGTGATCAACGGCCACAAGGCGTTGCAGTCCATCAAGATCGATCCCGAGGCCGTGTCGAAAGACGATGTGGAGATGCTGCAGGATCTGGTGCTGGCCGCGATCAACGACGCGCAGCGCAAGGCCGACGAGACGTTGTCGCAGCAGATGTCGGGCCTCATGGGCGGCATGAAGATTCCGGGGCTGGGGTAGCGCGCGCCGGTGTCACGACCCGATCCACTCGGCGATCTCATGGCCGCGCTGCAGCGGCTGCCCGGCATCGGCGCCAAGAGCGCGCAGCGGCTGGCGTATCACGTGCTGAAAACGCCGCGCGAGGACGTGGACGCGCTCTGCGACGCGATGCGGTCGGTGAAGGAGAACATCACCTACTGCTCGATCTGCAGCAACATGACGGCCGTCGATCCCTGCACGTTCTGCATTTCGCCCGATCGCGATCCCCGCATCATCTGCGTCGTCGAGCAGCCGGAAAACGTGGCCGCCATCGAGAAGACGCGCGGCTTCAAGGGCCGGTACCACGTGCTGATGGGCGCGATCTCGCCCCTGCAGGGCATCGGCCCGGATGATCTGAAGATCCGCACGCTGCTCATGCGCATCGCGGAGTCGGACGCCGCGGCCACGAGCGTCAAGGAAGTGATTCTCGCGACCAATCCCACGGTGGAGGGCGAGGCCACCGCGCTGTATCTCGCGCGCCTGCTCAAACCCCTCGGCCTCAGCGTCACGCGCATCGCCATGGGCATGCCCGTCGGCGGCGACATCGACTACACGGATGAGTTCACGATGTCGAAGGCGATGGAAGGCCGGCGAGAGATGTGACGCCTCTTCCCTTTACCTTTGCCCTCTGCCCTTTGCCCTTTGCCCTAACAGGATGAGCAGTCCTGTCCCTGCCCATATCAATACCCTGATCTTGCGAATCACGCCCATCGTCACTCCCAGCGGCGATCCGAAGCCGAGCGCGGCGGAGGTGAGGCCGCTGCCGACTTCGTCGACGCCGATCTTGAGCGGCACCACGCGGAACACGACGTTGATCACGCGCTGCACCGTGTCGAGCACGAACGCGAGCGCGAGGGAGTGGAAGCCCAGGAACACGAGCGTGATCCACGTTTCCAGCACGCTGAAGATGTGGAACCCCACTTCGCAGCCGACCACCGCGAGCAGCCGGCCCGGCCGCGATCGCACGAAGCCGTAGCTCGACACTTCCAGCTCGCGGATCTTGTCGATGATCCGTACGTAGGGCGGAGCTTTAGCTCCGCCGATCCTGAGAATCCGGCTGAGCGTACTGCTCACGACCGCGGGTTCCTTCGCGATCAGCCACAACGCCGCCACGAGCACCGCCGCCATGCCGGTCACGAGGACCAGGCTCGCGGTCTGCATCCAGTCGGGCACGGGGAAGGCCAGGAACAGCACGGCCACGCCGAGCAGCACCGCCACGGCCACCGACAGGCTGTAGAAGAAGTTCTCGGCCGCGAGCGCCGCCAGCGCGCGCGGCGGCGGAATGTGCGCGCGGACGTACATCGCTTTGGCGGGCTCGCTGACGAGCAGGCTGAGCGGCGTCAGGTTGCCGATCGCGTCGCCGCTGATCGTGGCGGCAAGCGCGCTCGCGAGCGGGATGGAGGCGTCCATCAGGATCGTCCACGCCAGCGCCCGCAGGACCTGCCGCACGAGCGACGCGCCGAGGATCAGCGCCAGGCCCGTCGGGCCCAGCCGCCGCAGGCCGTCGAGGATGGCGGCAACGCCGATCTTGTCGATCTGCCACGCCAGCAGCGCCAGTCCCAGAGCGGTGGCAATCAGGGTGATGACGCGGCGGGACATCCGTCGGAGATGATCACATATATTCCGTATAATCGTTGCCATGCTCCCCACCGCGTACGTGACGCCGGCGGCTGTTGTGTTTGTCATCGGCGGGGCGTTGGCGTGTTTTGCGGGCTACCGGCTGTTCCGGCTGGTGCTCGGCATCAACGGGTTCATCCTCGGCGCGCTGCTCACCACGTCGGCGATGGGCACGTCGAGCATGTGGGCCCTGGCCGTGGCGGCCATCGTCGGCGGCCTGGTGGGCGCGGTGTTGATGATCGCCGCGTATTTCGTCGGGGTGGCGATTGTCGGCGCCGGCGTGGGCGCGCTGGCGGTGCATCTGGCGTGGACGCCGTTTCATGTGGAGCCGCCGTGGTACGCCGTGATCATCGCGGCCGTGCTCGGCGCGCTCGGCACGCTCGCCATCACGCGCTACATGATCATCGTCGGCACGGCGCTCGGCGGCAGCTGGATGCTGATTGTGGGCGGGCTGGCGCTGATGGGGAACAAGGCCGCGCTGCAGGCGGCCAATGAAGGCAGCGTGTGGCTCGTGTATCCGCTCGATCCTGCGCCGGGCAAGTGGCAGATCTGGGCGGCCTGGTTCGCGCTCGCGATCGTGGGCGCGGTGACGCAAGTGCTCATCAAAGGAAAAGGAAAGAAGAAATGACATTTTCACGTTCCACGACGATCACCTGGCAGGGCACGATCATGGAGGGCGGCGGCACGCTCGCGGCCGGCACCGGCGCGTTCACGACCAAGGTGACGTTTCCGCGCCGCATCGGCGAGCCGGAAGGCACGACGAGCCCCGAGGAACTGGTGGCCGGCGCGCACGCCACCTGTTACGCGATGGTGGTGACCGGCGCGCTCGGTCGCGCGAACGCGACCACGAAGAGCATGACCGTCAAGTGCACCGTCACCGCCGACAAGGGCGACGCGGGCATCAAGCTCATCACCAGCCAGCTCGACGTGACGGCCGTGGGCCTCGCGGGCCTCGACGCCGCGGGTTTCGACAAGCTGGCGAAGGAGGCGGAAGGCAAGTGCCCGATCTCCAACACGCTGCGCCCG
>JAKALV010000279.1 GCA_021824055.1 Acidobacteriota bacterium | reverse complement strand
CCAGCGCTCTATAACACGCATCTCGTTCCGATGATCTTCGAGTGGTACGCGACGGACCTGGTGACGCGGCTGGCGCGGAGACCTGTCAGCCAGGTACTCGAGATTGCCGCGGGCACGGGTGTCGTGACCCGGAAGCTGGCCTCCGTGCTGCCGGCGCACGTATCGATCGTCGCCACGGATCTGAATCAGCCGATGCTGGACCACGCGTCCGCGCTCGGGACCGCGCGTCCTGTGGAATGGCGCCAGGCCGACTGCTCCAGGTTGCCGTTTCCGGCCGAGTCGTTTGACGCGGTCGTGTGCCAGTTCGGCGCCATGTTCTTTCCCGACAAGGTGAAAGCGTTTTCCGAGGCGCGCCGCGTCCTCAGGCCCGGCGGCGTCTTCGTGTTCAATGTGTGGGACCGGATCGAAGACAACGAATTCGCGGACGCCGTGCAGGAGGCGCTCGACCGGGTGTTTCCCGAGGATCCGCCGCGCTTCATCTCGCGCACGCCCCACGGCTACTACGACCGTTCGACGATCGAGCGGGATCTGGCCGGGGCCGGCTTCGTCGCGCGGCCCCGCATCGACACGCTGACGGCGCGAAGCCAGGCAGACTCCGCCAGGATCGCCGCCATCGCGTTCTGCCAGGGGACGCCCATACGAAACGAGATCGAGGCGCGAGACCCGTCGCGGCTCGACGAAGCCACCGACACGTCCGAAGAAGTGCTCGCCCGGCGGTTCGGGCGCGGACCCATCGACGGTAAGATGCAGGCGCACGTCGTCATGGCAGCCAAGTGAGCGGAATCGCGAGAATCTCGGTGCTCGTGCCCTCGCGGACCGGATCCTCAGAGGCAGCGTGATCGACTTCATGAATGTCGGGATTGGTCCATTGCGAACAGGGATCTTCAACGTCGCGGACATGGCGATCATGCTCGGCGTGGCCCTGACGGCCTCCGCCCCGGTGCGCATTTTTCTCGCGGGAGCCGGTGGCGCCGTCGGCCGCCCGCTATGCCGGTTGCTCATTGCCGACGGCCACCACGTTGTCGGCACCACGCGCTCGGCCGACAAGGCCGCGATGCTCAGCGCGATGGGGGTTGAGGCCGTCATCGTCGATGTCTTCGATGCCGCCGCGCTCAGCCGGGCCGTCGTGGCGGCGCGCCCGGATGTCGTGATCCACCAGTTGACCGACCTGCCGCCGGCGTTGAACCCGGCGTTGATGCCGGCGGCGCTGATCCGAAACGCCCGCATCCGCGACGAAGGCACCCGCAACCTCGTTGCAGCGGCCGTCGAAGCCGGGGCGACGCGCATGATCGCACAGAGCATCGCGTTCTCGGTGACCGCTGCGCTGTTGGCGTTCGAACGCCAGGTCCTGGACGCGCCGCTCGACGGCATCATCCTTCGCTACGGCAAGTTCTACGGGCCCGGGACGGGCTTCGACGCGCCTTCGGCCACGCCGCCGACCGTGCATGTCGACGCCGCCGCCGACGCGGCGCGGCACGCGGTGACCCATCTGGCTCCCGGCCGGTACGCCGTGACCGATCAGGACGGGACCTTCGCCTGCCAGCAGGACTTCGGACGATAGAATCGTCTGTGACGATGAAGATCGCCGACATTCCGTTCGACACAACTGATTGGAGCGCGTTGCCGGCTGTTGATCACCCGGGCACCACGGGGGTCGCGCGCTGGCGGACCAGACAGTGCGGCGCCATCCGCGTGCGGATGGTGGAGTACTCGCCCGGCTACGCGGCCGATCACTGGTGCGAGAAAGGCCACATCCTGCTGTGCCTCGACGGCGAACTGCGCACCGAGCTCGCCGACGGACGCGCTTTCGTGCTCACGCCCGGCATGAGCTACCAGGTGGCCGACGGCGCGGCGCCGCACCGGTCGACCTCGCCGGCGGGCGCGCGGCTCTTCATCGTGGATTGACGTATGCAGCACATCGTCGATTTCATTCTGGAGCTGGACAAGCTCAAAGGCGTCACGCGCAAGGTCAAGCCGCTGGGGCTCGAACGCTACGAGAACTCCGCCGAGCACAGCTGGCAGCTGGCGTTGATGGCGACGGCTCTCGTGCAGTACGCGGAGTCGCCGGTGGACATCAACCATGTCATCGCCATGCTGCTGGTGCACGACATCGGCGAGATCGACACCGGTGACACCATGGCGTTCGTCGAGGGCGGCTGGCAGGAGCGCAAGCGCGACGAGCTGGCGGCCGTCACGCGCATCTTCGGCATGCTGCCCGAGCCGCAGCGCGGGCGATTGCTGGCGCTGTGGAATGAGTTCGAACGCGGCGACACGGCCGAATCGCGTTTCGCGAACGCCGTCGATCGCGCGATGCCGGTGCTGCTCAACCTGCACAACAACGGACAGAGCTGGCGTGAGAACGACATCAGCCATGAACGCGTGGTGCGTCGCGTGGCGCCGCAGATCCGGGCCGGTTGCCCGGCGTTGTGGGAGTACCTTGAGGCCCGCCTCGACGAAGAATTGAAAAAGGGCTGGTTCGCGTCATGACCCGGAGCGGCTGACGCCGCGCGATGGAAAGCTTCATCCATCAGTTCGGCCTCTGGGCCGTCCTCATTGGCGCGATGATCGAAGGCGATCTCGTGCTGATCCTTGCCGGCGTCAGCGCGCATCTGGGCCTGCTGAACCTCTGGGCCTCGCTGAGCGTGGCGGCCGTCGGCTGCTTCACGGGTGATTTCGCCTTCTATTTGTTGGGCCGGTGGCATTCGGATGCCATCCGGACCAGCCGCGCCTATCTCAAGGTAGGACCGACGGTTGAGCGCCTCGCCAACCGTGTGGGGTACTGGCAGATCTTCGGGGCGCGCTTCATGTTCGGCACGCGGGTGGCCAGCATGTTGTTCTGGGGCGCGCACCGTCTACCCATCGCCACGTTCGTGGCCGTCAACCTTGCCGGTTGCGCGGTGTGGGCCGTCATCCTCGGACTGCTGGGCTATGGCGCCAGCCGAAGTGCCGCCGCCCTCCTCGGTAGCGTGAAGCGCGCTCAACTGTGGCTGCTCGGCGCCATCATCGTCTCGACCGGCGTGTACCTGCTGGTCCGCTGGCTGGTGAAACGAGTAGAGTCGTAGGAGTGCTGATCCACCGCCCCCAAACACTTGGCGAAGAGATCGCCAACAGCGTGAGCCACGGCGTCGGCCTTGCCGCCGCGATCGTCGGCCTGCCGCTGCTGGTGTTGAGCGCGCGCGGGCATGGGACGCTCGCGATGACCGGCGCGGTGGTGTTCGGCGTCAGCATGGTGTTTCTCTATCTGGCGTCCACGCTGTACCACGCGCTGGCGCCGAATCGCGCGAAGCGTTTCTTTCAGATTGTCGACCACTCCGCGATTTACCTGCTGATTGCCGGCACGTACACGCCGTTCACGCTCGGCGTGCTGCACGGGCCGTGGGGTTGGGCGCTGCTCGGGTTGATCTGGAGTCTCGCGGTTGGCGGGGTGCTCATGAAAGTGACGATCGGCACGCGCTATCCGCGCTTCTCGACCGCGCTGTATCTGGCGATGGGCTGGCTGGCCGTGGTTGCGGCAAAGCAGTTGTGGCTTCACCTGCCGCCATGGGGGCTCGTCTGGATCGTGGCCGGCGGCCTCGCGTACACCATCGGCGTGAAGTTCTACGCGACGGACCACCATCGGTACCGCCATTTCGTGTGGCACCTGTTCGTCATGACCGGCACGGCGTGCCACTTCGTGGCGGTCTGGCAGTACGCGATCTGATTGCGGTTCCGCCATGGCAGAGTACGCGGCCTGACGACGGGCGGTCAGGCGCCGCTCTTGCGCAGGGTGGCCAGCGCCGCGCGTCCGTTACGGTCGGTAAACGCGACAACGGCACGGGTCGGCGACCTGAAGATCACTGACACCCGGCTATTGTCGGGGCCTCGGCCCGGGAGCGACAGAATCACGATCTTGTCCATCGCCCAGCGCGCGTTTGCCGCGCGCGCCGCCGGCGAGGCCTGACCTCCGCAGCGCGAGTCCGCGTCGACGCGAGCCGCGGTCGGAAACGCCCCGGCAAACACCCAGCGCGATCCGGCACAGGGTCCATCCATCTCTTCCCAAGTGCCGGCCACATCGAGCTGCCGCTGCGGCCTGGACTGCGTCTTGACCTCCGCGTCAGAGAGCGCGCCTGCCACCTGGCCGATCATCCAGAGGTAGAAACTCTCGGGCTGGCCGACGATCTTCGTCCTGGCTCCCATGCCCCAGTCCTCCAGGTACATCCCCACGTCCGGCGTCTCGGCGTACAGGACGCCGATCGGCGTGATGCCCACGCTCGCCGTCGCCGCGATTTTGGTGCCGCTGTCGTCGATCGCATCCACTTCGGTGACGTCCAGTTGGCGGCCGCCGAAGGTGATCGTTCGCTGGTTCACGCGCTGCTGGACGTGGCCCACCTTGAACTCGGCCACCTGTTGTTCGTCGCCCTTGATCCACTTCTGGGGAATCGTGAACGGCGTGAAACCCTGGATGTAGACAATCACCTCGAGTACTTCGCCGGGGCCGTTCTTGGTCTTCTCGGTCAGCATCCGCGTGACGACGAGTTCCTTGTCCGTTTCGATTTCGAT
>JAKALV010000278.1 GCA_021824055.1 Acidobacteriota bacterium | reverse complement strand
CAGGAACTCGCTCGTCCTCGGCGGCCTGCTCACCGTCATCATCGTGTTTCTCTTTCTGAATTCCTGGCGCTCCACCGTCATCACGGGCCTGACGCTGCCCATCTCGGTGATCTCCTCGTTCATCGTCATGTACTTCCTCGGCATGACGTTGAACACGCTGACGCTGATGGCGCTCTCGCTGGCGATCGGGCTGCTGATCGACGATGCGATTGTCGTGCGCGAGAATATCGTGCGCCACCTCGAACGCGGCGAGGATCACTACACCGCGGCGCGCGAAGGCACCACGGAAATCGGGCCGGCGGTGCTGGCCACGTCGATGTCCATCATCGCGGTCTTCGTGCCGGTGGCGTTCATGAAGGGCATCGTCGGCCGTTTCTTCTTCCAGTTCGGCCTGACGGTGGCGTTCGCCGTGCTCGTGTCGTTGTTCGTGTCGTTCACGCTCGACCCGATGCTCTCGTCGCGATGGCACGACCCGGACATCGAGCGGGCCGGCCGGCGCAATCTGCTGCACCGCGCGCTCGACCGGTTCAACAACGCGTTCGAGCGGATGGCGGACGGCTACAAAGGCGTCATTGCCTGGGCGCTCGACCACCGCAAGACCATCGTGCTGACCGCCGCCGCGGCGTTCGCCGGCGGGATCTTCATCTTCGGCACGCTGCCGACCGAGTTCCAGCCGGTCATGGATCAGAGCGAGTTCATCGTGAAGTTCAGGAGCGCGCCGGGATCGTCGATGGACGAAACGCGCGGGCGGCTCGGGGCCGTGCTGAAAGGGCTGGCCGAGTTCCCAGCCGTCAAGTACAGCTACGGGACGATCGGCGCCGGCGATGCCGACACCGTGCGCGACGCGATGGTCTTCGTCAAGCTCGTGCCGCGCAGCGAGCGCTCGACGAATGTCATCGGGTTCATCCACACTGCCCGGGCGCGCCTCGAGAAGATCCCGGGTGTGACCCTGTCGCTCATGGATAACCCGGATTCGTTCCAGAAGGCGCTGGTCATCGTGCTGCAGGGCGACGAGGTCAGCACGCTCAAGAAGTACGCGGCCGATCTGAAGCGCGAGCTCTACACCGTGCCGGGCATCGTCGATATCGAGGCGGCCGGCGAGCAGGACACACCCGAGTACCGACTCGTCATGGACCGCGAGCGCGCGGCGGCGTCGGGGCTGGGCAGCGGCGCCGTCGCCAACGCCGTCTCCGCGCTGGTGGGCGGGCAGGCCGTGACGACGTACGAAGATGACGAGGGCGAAGCCGTCAACGTGCGGGTGCGGCTGCCCGAGTCGTTGCGCGGCACGGTCGGGCAGGTGAGCGATCTAAAGATCACCGCGCCGACCTCGCAGGGGCTGGCGCTCGTCCCCCTGGCCGATCTGGTGACCTTCACGCGCGCGACGTCGCCGGCCGAAGTCAGCCGGCGCGATCTGGCCCGACAGGTGACGGTGGACGCCAATCTCGACGGGCTGCCGCTCGGCACGGCGAGCGCGGAGGCCACCAAGGCGGTGGAGCGCATCAAGCTGCCTCCGGGCTACAAGGCCGTCATCGGCGGGGACACCGAGATCATGGTCGAGTCGTTCGGGTATCTCGGGGAGGCCTTGCTCATGGCCGTCATCTTCGTTTACCTGATCCTGTCGGCGCAGTTCGAGTCGTTCATCGATCCGCTCTCGATCATGCTGTCGCTGCCGTTGTCGATTGTCGGCATGGCCGGCATGCTGGCTCTCACCGGCGACACGATCAGCATCATGTCGCTGATCGGCCTGATCATGCTCATGGGCCTGGTGACGAAGAACGCCATTCTGTTGATCGACTACACGAAGGTGTTGCGCCGCGGCGGGATGGAACGCCGGGCCGCGCTGATCACGGCCGGCCGGACGCGCCTCAGGCCGATTCTGATGACGACGATGGCGATGATCTTCGGCATGCTGCCGCTGTTCTTCGGACTCGGCGAAGGCGCGGAGTTCCGCTCGCCGATGGCGAGGGCGGTGGTGGGCGGGTTGATCACGTCCACGCTGCTCACGCTGATCGTCGTGCCGGTGGTCTACACGATTCTCGATGACGTCACCGCGTGGCTCTTCCGGAAGCGCGCGAAGCCGGTGGCCACCGCGGTCACGGCGATCGTGGCGGGCGCGCTGGTGCTCGGCACGCCGCGGTCCGCGCAGGCGCAGGCGCCGGGCGGGCCGATGGCTGCGGTCATCGCGCAGCAGGCGAGCCGGACTGCCGCTGAAGCGTCCGCGCAGGGCGTGCAGGTGCTGACGCTCGCCGACGCGCTCAGAATTGCGGCGGAGCAGAATCGCGACATTCAGAAGGCCGCGGAGTACAGGAACTGGGTGCAGGGCAAGTACCTGACCGAACGGTCGGCGGCGCTGCCGCAGGCCACGCTGAGCGGCAGCCTGCTCCGCAACTACGACGACAGTCAGAAGGATCTGTTCAAGGGCTTCACCTCATCCAGCGGCTCGACGGGCTCAAGTGCCACCGACATCGGCGACATCTTCGGCGGCCGTCAGGACCAGCGCGCGGCTCAACTGGCCGTCAAACAGGTTGTGTTCACCTGGGGCCAGGTCGGCGCGGCGATCCGCGCCGCGAAGTGGGGGTTCGCGTTCAGCGACGCGCAGCTGCGGCGCTTTCGTCAGACGGTGGCCCGCGACGTGACGACGGCGTTCTGGGACGTGCTTGTGGCGCGCGAGCTCCAGACGATCGCCCGGCAGGATCTCGCGCAGAAGGCGCGCCATCTGGCGGAGGCCACCAAGCGGCAATCGGCGGGCACCGCGACCGATTTTGACGTGCTGGCGGCGGAGGTAGCCGCCCAGAACGCGCGTCCCAACGTGATCCGCACCGAGAACGCCGTGCGCGCCGCGCGCGACCGCCTGGCGTTTCTGCTGGCGGACTCGCGCGACGTGGACGTCACCGGCACGCTCGCGACACCGCCGGAGCCGCTCCCCGTGTATGCGGACGTGCTGGCCAAGGCGTTGAAGAGCCGGCCCGAATTGGGCGAGATCGTTTCGCAGCAGGGCATCTACGGGGAACTGGTGACGATCGCGAAGGCGAGCGGCAAGCCGCGGCTGGACTTCTCGGCGTCGTTCGGAAAGAAGAGCATCGGCCTGAAGACGCTGTCGTCGAGCGGCACGACCTGGAACGCCGGTGTGTTCGCCACGGTGCCGCTCTTCGATGGCGATCGCACCAAGGGCCAGGTGGCGCAGGCGCGGAGCGATCTGGCCAGCATCACGATCGATGAGATCAAGCTGCGCGAAGGCATCGCGCTCGAAGTGCGCACGGCCGTAAACGCGGTGGTCGAAGCCGCCCAGATCGTGGACGCGCTCGGCGGCACCGTCGCGCAGGCCGAGCGCCTGCTGTTCCTCGCCGAGAAGGGGTTCGAACTGGGCGTCAAGACCCGGCTTGAAGTGCAGGATGCCGAACTGAACCTCTCGTCCGCGCGCGCCAACCTCGCGCGGGCTCAGCGCGACTACCGCGTGGCGCGCGTGAATCTCGAGTGGGTGGCCGGCACGCTCGACTAGCGGTGAATGCCAAGCCCGCCGCGTGCGCGAGTCTCTCCGCAGGCTCCGCGCCTCCGCGCCTCCGCGTGAGTCGCTCGGTCACGGCTACCCAGGGCCGTGAACAACGTCTTTGGCAAGCACAATTAGCGAAGGCTGTGGTCTATCGACCCGAATTGGACATCCATGCGACCGACTCCCTTTCTTGATTTTCTCCAGCGCCACCACCGCATCCTCGGCGAGGGCGCCGTCATCGAACGCCTGCGACGGGAGCCGACGACCACGCTCGATCCTCATCTCGTCAATTCCGCCTTCATCTATGACCCCCCGAAACGGACCGCGCTTGCGGCCATTTACCGTCAGTATCTGCAAATCGGCCTGACTCACGACCTGCCGATGGTGCTGACCACTCCGACCTGGCGCGCGAACGCGGAGAACATTGCCGCCGCCGGTTGCGACGGTCTCGAGGTCAACGCTGACAACACCCGAATGCTGCAGGCAATCCGCGCTGAAGCCGGACCCTATGCCGCGAAGGTGGTCATCGGCGGCTTGATCGGCTGCCGCGGCGATGCCTACCAACCGGCGGAGGCCCTCGAGACAAAGGAAGCCCGCGTGTTCCACACCTGGCAGGCGGAGCGCCTCGCCGCCGCAGGGGTGGATTTTCTTTTTGGCATCACGCTGCCTGCGCTCAGCGAAGCCACCGGACTCGCCGCGGCCATGGCCGCCACCGGTCGGCCGTTCGTTCTCAGTTTTGTGGTGCGCCCGGCGGGTACGCTCCTCGACGGAACGCCGCTCAAGGACGCTGTCGCGGCCATCGACGCGCGCGTGCAGCCACAGCCCGCGGCCTATCTGTTCAATTGCACGCATCCGGATTTTGCCAGGGCGGCCCTGAGACACCCAATCAACTCATCACCGCTGGTCCGACAACGAGTGATCGGCCTGCTCGCCAACACCGCGGCCCTCAGTCCCGAAGCGCTTGATGGTCAGGAAGACCTGATCGGGGAGGAACCTGCGCGCTTTGCCGAGTCCATGATCGATCTGAGTCGGGACTATGGTCTGAGGATTC
>JAKALV010000277.1 GCA_021824055.1 Acidobacteriota bacterium | reverse complement strand
GATTCAGCTCTCGCCGATGAACGCGGGCGTGTATCCGATGAGCAACGGCCTTTCGCGTCTCGAGGCGCGCTTCTACGGTGAACCCGCGAAGGTGGGCGAAGCGCTCGCGCACAGCGGCCCGTTCGATCCAGCCGAAGCGGTGGACGCGGCGCTCGTCACGGTGGCGCCCGACGCGATCGACTGGGACGATGAAGTACGGATGGCGATCGAGAGCCGCACGACGCTCTCGCCCGACGCGCTCACGGGCATGGAAGCCAATCTGCGGTTCGTCGGTCCGGAAACGATGGAGACCAAGATCTTCGGCCGCTTGACCGCGTGGCAGAACTGGATCTTCCAGCGGCCGAACGCCGTGGGGCCGAAGGGCGCGCTCACGTCGTACGGCGGGTCGGATCGCGCGGAGTTCGACTTCGGCAGAACCTAAGAGCTTCACCACGGAGACACGGCGGCACGGAGAAGAGCGCTTGGAAAATGGTTTTGGAAAATCTTTGGTTTCTCTGTGTCGCCGTGTCTCCGTGGTGGGTTGTGTGACAAGGATGCGCGCATGATTTCGTCCGAGAAGATTCCGAACAACGTCGACCTGCACATGAACAAGCGCCTGCAGCGGGCGCTCGAGCACTGGCAGCCGGCCTACATCCAGTGGTGGAAGGACATGGGCCCGCAGGGGTTCCAGCACTACCACCAGGTGTACGTGCGCACGGCGATCAGCGTCGACGCGGCCGGCTGGGCGCACTTCGAGTACGTCAAGTTGCCGGAGTACCGCTGGGGCATCTTTCTCGCCGATCCGGTCGTCAACCGCTCGATCGGGTTCGGCGACTTCTTCGGCCAGCCGGTGTGGCAGGAAGTGCCCGGCGAGTTCCGCAATCAGCTGCGGCGCCTCATCGTGACGCAGGGCGATACCGAGCCCGCCAGCGTCGAGCAGCAGCGCTGGCTCGGCCATCGGTGTCCGAGCATCTACGATCTGCGCAATCTGTTCCAGGTGAACGTGGAGGAAGGCCGTCACCTCTGGGCGATGGTGTACCTGCTGCATTCGTACTTCGGCCGCGATGGGCGTGACGAAGCGGAAGAGCTGCTCGCCCGCCAGAGCGGCAATCGCGACAAGCCGCGCATCCTCGACGCCTTCAACGAGCCGATCGACACCTGGCTCGACTTCTTCATGTTCACGATGTTCACCGACCGTGACGGCAAGTCGCAGCTGCTGTCGCTGTCGGAGAGCTCGCTCGATCCGCTGTCACGCACCACGCGCTTCATGCTCACCGAGGAAGCGCACCACATGTTCGTCGGCGAAACCGGCATCTCGCGCATTGTGAAACGGACGGCCGAGTTGATGCGCAGCGAAGGTATCGGCTATTCGGGCGACGTCCGCAAACTGGGCGGAATCGATCTGCCGACGATCCAGAAGCACATCAACCTGTGGTTCTCGCTGAGTCTCGACCTGCACGGCAATGAGATCTCCACAAACGCGGCCGCGTATTTCGCGAACGGCCTCAAAGGGCGCGCGGAAGAGGACAAGTGGACCGAGCACCGGGTCGTCGAGGACATCTACAAGCTCGAAGCGGTCGAGAACGGCGAGGTCCGCACGATCGACGTGCCGATGCGCAACGCCATGAACGAGGTGCTGCGCGACTGGTATGTGGACGATTGCCAGGGTGGCGTGGGGCGCTGGAACAAGATCCTCGATGAACACGGCCTGTCCGACCGGCTGCGGCTGCCGGACCGCAAGTTCAACCGCGGCATCGGCCAGTACGCCGGCTTCCACTTCGATCCGGACGGGCGCCATCTGTCCGGGGAGGAATGGACGCGCCGCAAGCACGAGTGGCTGCCGGCGCCGGCCGACAAGCAATACCTGCTCAGCATCATGAACACCCCGATCTACGAGCCCGGCAGGTTCGCCAACTACATCGCGCCGCCGCAGCGCGGCATCAAGGGCCGGCCGATCGACTTCGAATATGTACGTACCGAAATGTAGAAAGAGCATTCAACATGGGGGCCATGAGGAAGAGCAAAGACAAGACAAGGACAAAAGACAGGTTTTCGAAGAGCTCTTTGAAAAACTTGTTTCTGCGGTGTTGGGTTCGTTGGGTTTCCCCATGGTCCCCCATGGCCCTCCATGTTGAGAGGTTTTGGACATGATGCTCGGTAAGAAGCAGCTTCTGATCAACGGCGAATGGCGCGATGCGTCGACGGGCAAGACCATGCCCGTGGTCAATCCGGCGACGGAGGACGTGATCGCGGAGGTGGCCAACGCGTCGACGGAGGACGTCGACGCCGCGGTGGCGTCCGCGCGCGCCGCCTTCGACGGTCCGTGGAGCCAGATCTCCGCGCGTGAACGTGGCCGGCTGCTGTGGAAGCTCGGCGAGCGATTGATGGAGCAGGCCGACGAGGTCGCCAGGCTCGAGACGTTGCATAACGGCAAGCCGATCTTCGAGTCGCGCCAGATCGAAATTCCGATGTCGGCTGAGTGCCTGCAGTACTTTGCCGGCTGGGCCGACAAGGTCCACGGCGAGACCGTCCCGGTGAAAGGCAACGCGCTTGTCTACACGCGTCGTGAACCGCTCGGCGTGGTCGCCGCGATCGTGCCGTGGAACTTCCCGCTGATGCTGGCGGTGTGGAAAGTGGCGCCCGCACTCGCGATGGGCAATACCGTGGTGCTCAAGCCGGCGAGCCAGACGCCGCTGACGGCGCTGGCGCTCGGACAGATGGCGCTCGATGTGGGCTTTCCGCCCGGCGTGCTGAACGTGATCACCGGCGGCGGCGCGACCTGCGGCCAGGCGATCGTGGAGCATCCCGGCATCGACAAGATCGCGTTTACCGGCGACACGTCGACGGGCAAGGGCATCATGCGGAGCGCGGCCGAGACGATCAAGCACGTCACGCTCGAACTGGGCGGCAAGTCGCCGAACATCGTCTTTGCGGATGCGGACCTCGAGGCGGCCGTGCGCGGCGCCACCGTGGGCATCTTCTACGGCAAAGGTGAAGTGTGCGCCGCCGGATCGCGGTTGCTGATCGAAGCGTCGATCAAGGATCGGTTTCTCGAGAAGGTGGCCGCGCGCACGAAGAAGATGAGCGTCGGCGATCCGATGGATCCGAAGACGCGGTTCGGCGCGCTGTCATCGAAGACGCACTTCGAGCGCGTGCTCGGCTACGTCGAGACCGCGAAGCGGGAAGGCGCCACGCTGCTGGCCGGCGGCGCGCGCGCGGACATCGGCACCGGCAAGGGGTACTTCATGCAGCCCACGGTCTTCGGCAACGTCACCGTGGACATGACGATCGCCCGGGAAGAGATCTTCGGACCGGTGCTGGCGGCGATTGAGTTCGCGGACGTCGAGGACGCCATCGCCAAGGCCAACAACTCCATCTACGGACTGGCCGCCGGTGTGTGGACGAAAGACGTGAAGAAGGCGCACTA
The DNA here is from genome assembly GCA_021824055.1 of Acidobacteriota bacterium. Lineage (GTDB taxonomy): Bacteria > Acidobacteriota > Vicinamibacteria > Vicinamibacterales > SCN-69-37 > SCUN01. Next base: position 1,135 of record JAKALV010000277.1, on the reverse strand, counting down.
CGTGGCGTCGAAGCTCAAGGCCGGCACCGTGTGGGTGAACACCTACAACGTGTACGACACGGCCATGTCCTTCGGCGGCTACAAGCAGAGCGGCTTCGGCCGCGAAATGGGCATGCACGCGCTCGACTACTACACGCAGCTCAAGTCCGTCTGGGTAGATCTAGGCTGAGACAGAGCTCGGAGGGTTCGAAAGGTTCGGCAGGTTCGTGCGGTTCTGCTCGGGCCTTCCGCACACTCCAAACCTCCTGCACCCTCCGAACCCCACGAACCTCCCGAACCTCCCGAACCTCCCGAACCCCAGGAATCCCCCGACCCCATGCACACTGTCCCTGTCATCGATCTTCACATCCACATCCAGCCCTTCCACATGATGAAGCCGGACGTCCGCGAGACGTTCTGGAAGGGGAAGAAAGATCGCGCGGCGCTCGAGGCGTTGGCCGAGGATCCGCGGAAGCTGCTGGCGCAGATGGATGCGGACGGCATCGAGAAGGTCGGGCTGATCAATTACGTCAGTCCCGACCTGATGGGATTCACCGACGAGTGCAACGACTGGATCCTGAAGTACCAGGCGGCGGCGCCCGACCGGTTGCTGGCGTTTGGATCCGTGCATCCGGCGTTCACCGACGATGTCGCTGAGGCCGCGCTCCGGCTCGTGGATCGCGGGGTGCGGGCCTTCAAAGTCCACCCGCCGCATCAGCGGTACGAAGCGAACGCCTACCTCGGGCCGCTGCCGCACCTCGCGGAGTTGTATCAGGTGGCGGAAGAGGCCGGCCTGCCAGTCACGATCCACACCGGTACCTCGATTTTTCCCGGCGCGCGCAGCCGCCTCGGCAATCCAATGGATGTGGACGATGTCGCGGTCGATTTTCCGAAACTGAAGATCCTGCTCGCGCATGGCGGACGGCCCCTGTGGATGGACGAAGCCTTCTTCGTCGTCCGGCGGCATCCCAATGTGTTCCTGGAGCTCTCGGGCATTCCGCCGCAGCGCCTGCTGGAGTGGTTTCCCCGGCTGGAAGAGATCGCGCACAAAACCGTGTGGGGCACCGACTGGCCGAGTCCGGGCGTGGCGTCCATGCGCCGGAACGCCGACCAGTTTATGGCGCTGCCGCTGACCGATGCCGCCAAGACCGCGATC
>JAKALV010000276.1 GCA_021824055.1 Acidobacteriota bacterium | reverse complement strand
GAGATGAGCGCCGCCAGCAGCGCCATGCGGGATCCGGTCATCCACAAACCGGCGGACGCCACGCACGCGCCCAGAATGGCGACGACACGCACTGCCCTGCCTCGAGAAACCGCGGCCACGGCGAGAAACGCGCCGGCCCACAGACCTGCGACGAACCCGAACGGATTGCCATCGTCCAAACTGCCCGACGCTCGATGATACGAAGGCCACTGATGGCCGCTCAGCCAGTTGATGTCGACCGTTCCCTGGTAGATCGCGACGGCCGAGCCGATCAGAATGCTGACCGCCAGCGGCCAGACGACGTCACGGGTGAAAATGCGCAGGCGTTGTTCGGCAGGCTCGGCGAGGAATCGGGTGAAGGCGGCGTCGAGCCACAGCAGCCCGACCAGATGCGTCAGGGCGACATTCAGGATCCACACCGCGATGACGGGCGGCGGCCCGCCCAACCCGGAGTTCGCGAGGTTGTAGCGGCTCATCAGCGCCCACGAGAAGTCGGCCTCGCGCGCGATCACGACCGGCCACACCAGCGCGATCGCCAGCGCCCAGTACGCCAGGGCCCATTTCCATCGCGCGGGATAGCTCCACCGGCCGAAATCCAGATTCCCGATGACCGTGCCGAGCAGCGCCGCGATCCAGAGCATCCAATACGCGGGCAACATGAAACCGCGCGTCAGTTGAAAGAGCGCGGGCAGAATGTACGCGACGACAAGGACGGGAATCCATGCGCGGGTCCGCAGCCATCGTCCGGCCGCGGCACCAACCACCAACGCGGCGACGGTGAATGGCAGTAGGGGTTGCCACTCGCGCGCGCCGAGCCATGCGCCGAACAGCACCGCGATACAGGCAGAGGCGACTACGGCGCCCTTTGACAGGCGCTCGAGGAAGGTGGCCGTCATTCGCGGTTCAACCTGACGATGGCTCCGATGTCGTCGCCGGCCAGCGTGGCGGAGCCGAACGGCGTGTCGACAATACCGTTGGGACCGGCAGAGAGAATCCAGATGCGCCCGCCGTACGGCCATTCGCCGATGTTCATGAGGAAGCAGCGCCCCCACCCGTCTGTCGGCATGCCGGGGCCGAAGAGTTCGGGCGCGACAACGGCGCGACTGATCCACTCTGCCGGCAGGCCCGGGGTCTCGACCCTGGGCAGGCGACCAGGGCCGCACGCGACATCGATGCGTCGCGGGGCCGCCGCGAGCCGCGCGCTGTCTTTCTGCAGGCGCTCGGCCGCTTGCGTTGCACGCTCGCGTGTCTGGTCGATCCGAAACTGATTGAGCCGCCACGCCGCGGCGGGCGGCACCACCACTGTTGCGATGGCGATCGCGACCAGGGCCAGCAGAAGCTGGCCGCCGCTGAGCGGTGATCGTGGCGGACGCATGGATCTCACCATCATCGCCCTCGCCTTCCCAGCATCCGCCCCACGGTGGCGGCAAGGATCTCCAGATCGAACCACACGGAGTGGTGGCGGACGTAGTACAGGTCGTACTCCAGCTTCCGCGCGGCATCGTCCACCGAATCGCCGTACCCGCGGTTCACCTGCGCCCAACCGGTCAGGCCCGGTGTCACCGTCAGGCGCGCGCGATAGAGCGGCACCTCGCGCTCGAGGACTTCGACAAACTCCGCGCGTTCCGGTCTCGGCCCCACCATGCTCAGGTCACCGCGCAACACCGCCCACAGATTCGGCAACTCGTCGAGGTGCATGCGCCGCAGGACGCGTCCGACGCGGGTGATCCGCGGATCGCCTTTCGGGCTCCACTGCGGTCCGTTCGCTTCGGCATCGCGGCGCATCGTTCGAAATTTCACAAGTCGAAATCGGCGCCCGGCGCGGCCGACGCGGATCTGATTATAGAAGACGGGACGGCCGCTATCGATCAGGATCGCCGCGGCCACCACCGTGCCGACAAAGATCCCAACCACGGTGAGCGCGAGTGCGACCGAGAGATCGAGCGCGCGCTTGGCCAGCGGTGACGTGTCGCGCGGTCCGGCCGAGCCAAACAGATGCGTGAGCAGCCAGGCCGGCGCGAGGTGGCGCACCGGCACTCGTCGAAGGACCTGCTCGTAGAGCTGCGCCATGCCAACGACGTCGATCCCCGCTTCCTGACACCGCAGGAGGCGCGCCACCAGATCCTCGTCCACATCGCGATCAAGCGCAACCACCACTTCGGTCGCATTGAGGCGGACGGCAATTTCATCGATCTCGCCGGGCGCGCCCAACAGCGGCACCGGCAGCGCGTGGTCCTCTCCGCGCATCACCACGCCGAGCAGTTGCGCGTCGCGCAGCGCCGGGCGTTCAAACAAGGCCAGCGCGGTCGGTACAGCCGTCGAATCGCCCACGATGATGAACCGTCTGTTCGATAGATTGCGCGTCAGCGCGCGCAACAGGATCAGTCGCCCGGCCACGGTCAGGCCGGTGCAGTTCCAGAGCACGTAGAGCGCCACCAAACGTGGCAGCGTGTTTCGCCCGGCGTAGAAGAACGCGACCAGGTACACGATGAACAGCACCACGCCGGCGCGGGCGATACCCGTCAGGATGTCCTGGAGATCCAGGACTACGGCCGTGTGGCGGGTCGGCGCGAGGGCGACGACCCAGACCGGCACGCTGAGAAACCAGATCGTGTGCGACAACACGAACGCCGGCGAAAACGCCACGCCCGCGGTGAAGGTCCAGGTCCAAAGAGCCAGCACCACGGCGCCGATGGCGCTCGCGGCATCGGCGAAGACGAGGAGAAAAGCGCGTTCAGCTGGGCGGACGATGCGGGCCATGGTTCGGCTACGCTCCGGCCGCTTTCGTGGCTTGCCGGCCGACCGCGGCCATGGCGAACGGCAGCAGCAGCAACTTGGGCATGCGGGCGACGGCGTAGAGCACGAGCGAGAATGCCAGCGCGTCGGCCGGCGCCACGTGCCAGATCGCGAGGGTCTTGATCGTCAGGACCTGCGACACGCCCAGTCCTCCGGGCACGGCGACGATGGAGGTGCCGGCTTGCAGGACGACGAGCAGAAGCAGCGCCGTCGAGGCGGGGACGGGAAGGTCAAACGCGCGCATCACGAGAAGATTCGTCAGCGCGGAGCTTGCAGTCACCGCCAGCGAAGCCAGCAGCGCCCACCGCAGGGCCGACGAACTCGGAAGTACCTTGATCCGCCGCGCGCCAATCCACGCGACGATGCCGAGCGCGAGGAGCACGGCAACCACAAGTGTCGCGACGACCCACGAGTTCCTGACCAGCGCCGCGCGCGCCCAGTCTGGCACCGCGTTCGTGAAGACGAGGGCCGCGCCGATCACTGCCACGGTCGCCGCGTCTGCGAGTCGTTCGATCACCGCCGCGCTCGCGGCACGCGCGGGTCCCAGCCCCAGCGCCTGGCTGGCCGCCACGATGCGCACGCTGTCGCCCAACCGAAACGGCACGATGATGTTGGCCACCTGAGCCGCCAGCGTCGCGTGCCACATCACCAGCCACGGTGGCTCCGAGCGGTCGCCGAGTTTGGGCCGATCGAGCAGGAGCCACCATCGCCACACGACGAACGCCACCGACAAGCCGACCGTCAGCACCGCCGCGCCGACCCAGGTGAGCCGCGCGGAGGTCAGCGCGTGACCAAGGGCAGCGAAGTCGACGTCCTTGAAGGCCCAGACCAGCAGGATCAGGGCAATGACGAGGCCGATCGCGAGCTTGAGTTCTCTTCTCACGGACACGCAATCTTAGTTCAGCCGGCCCGAAGCTGGCAGGTTCCCCGCACGGTAGAATGTCTGCCGGTGTCGCACTCGATTCAGGTCCGGCTGGCACGGCTTCTTGCTCGCGTGGAGTTGCCGATTATCCTCGCCATCGCGCCGGCCCTCATGTTTCCTACCCCGACGCGTCTGCTTGCGCTCGCCGTCGTCCCACCGCTCTGGGTCGCGGCCCGGATCGGCGTGGGCCGCGCCACCCCGGCCACGCCGCTCAACACCACGTTATGGATCCTTCTGGCAATGACAGGCGCGAGCCTGTTCATCACTCCGGATCTTCGCCTCAGCCTCGGCAAGGTCGCGGGCGTCGTGCTCGGCACCCTCTTCTTCTGGGCAGTCGTTCGCCAGATCAAGACGGACCGCCGGCTCAAACTCGCTGTCATTGCGTTTCTGCTCTCGGGTGGTGTCCTGACGACGATTGGTCTGCTTGGCGCCCGAATACCGCCCAGGAAGTTGCCAGAGCTGCGCCCCTGGACCGACCAACTGCCGATGGTGATCCGTGGCGTGCCCGGCGCGGAAGATGGATTCAACCCAAATGCGATTTCGGGTTGTCTGATCCTGTTCATTCCACTGCTCGTCGCGCTCATCTTCGCGCCATTGCGTGAGTGGCTTCTGCCCTTGCCCCATGCGCGGCGCACCGCGCGTTGGGGAATTTCCGGGCTAGTGGTCATACTGCTGCTGGCCTTGCTCGCGGTCATGATGGGCGCGATGGTGCTGCTGCAGTCTCGCGGTGCCTGGTTGGGCCTGATCGTGGCTCTTGCGGCGTTCATGCTATGGCACGGCCGTGTCAGTCGTACTCTGCTCGCCACCGCCGCCACCGGCATCGTCATCTGATC
>JAKALV010000275.1 GCA_021824055.1 Acidobacteriota bacterium | reverse complement strand
CCCGCCACCGGCGCCCCCGGCGCCCACCGCCGAAGAACTTTTCGCGCGATTGTCACTGGCGGATCTGATCGCGCAGAAGCCGATGGACGACGTGTTCTTCGAATACGACAAGTCCGACCTGAGCGACGCGTCGCGCACCACGCTGCAGAAGGACGCCGAGTTTCTGAAGGCGCACGCGAGCGTCCGCATCACGATCGAGGGCCACGCCGACTCGCGCGGCACGAACGAATACAATCTGGCGCTCGGTGAGCGCCGCGCCAACGCGACCCGGGAATATCTGGGCAGTCTCGGCGTGGATCTGGCCCGCGTGGCGATGGTCAGCAAGGGTGAAGAGCAGCCGTTCTGCACCGAGCAGACGGAAACGTGCTGGGCGCAGAACCGGCGCGGGCACTTTGTAATTACGGCGAAGTAGTCAGTTCCGCAGTGATGGCCTGAGCGGCGGCGCGGGGATCCCGCGCCGCCGTAATCGGACGCCCCACCACCAGGTAGGAGCTGCCCGCGCGCATGGCCTCGGCCGGCGTGAGGGTCCGGTTCTGGTCATCGGCGCGCGGTGTCTTCGACGCCGTCGCGACGCCGATCGCGGCGGCGCCGCCGCGGATCCCGGGCGTCACGATCACGAAGTCGTTGCCGCAGGCCTGACGGATCGCCGCCGTTTCCTGCGGCGACGCCACGACGCCGTCCAGGCCGCAGTCGCGCGCGAGCGTCGCCAGATGCACCACCTGGTCGAGCGGCGCGCGCGACACGCCCACCGATCGCAACGTGCCCGCGTCAAGACTGGTCAGCACGGTGACGGCGATCACGAGCGGCTTCGGCTGACGGCGCGCCGCCGCGCGCTCGGCGGCGGCGTCGCGCGCCGCGATCAGCATCGGCGCGCCGCCGGACGCGTGCACGTTCAGCATCCACACACCCAGATCCGTGGCGGCCGCCACGGCGCCCGCAACCGTGTTGGGGATGTCGTGAAACTTCAGATCCAGAAAAACCTTGTGGCCCGCGCCCACCATCTCCCGCACGATCGACGGCCCGGCGGACGTGAACAGCTGGCTGCCGATCTTCAGGCCGCCGACCGCATCGCCCAGAGTGGATGCGAGCGCGCGCGCGTCATCCGCGGTGGGCACGTCAAGGGCCACGAGAATTGGATTCATGCGTCGGTCCGCAGGCTGCCGGTGATGTCGGTGACGCGCGCGAGGTTGTGGCGCTCCATGTAGGACGACAGTCCGGCCGTGAGCTTGTCCCAGATGAAGGGATCGACGAACGCCGCCGTGCCGATTTGCACCGCCGCGGCGCCGGCGATCATGAATTCGAGCACGTCCTCGACCGACCCGATGCCGCCCATGCCGATGATCGGCAGCTTGACGGCCTGATGGCACTCGTAGACCATCCGCACGGCGATCGGCCGGATGGCCGGTCCGCTCAGGCCGCCCATGCCGTTGCTGAGCTTCGGGCGCCGGGTCTCGACGTCGATCGCCATCGCCAGGAACGTATTGACGAGCGAGATCGCGTCCGCGCCGCCCTCTTCCGACGCGCGCGCAAACGACGCCACATCCGTGACATTCGGCGTGAGCTTCGGAATGATCGGGAGCGAGGTGGCCTTGCGGACCGCCGAGACGACGTCGTACGTGCCGGTGAGCGAGCAGCCGAACTGGATGCCGCCCTCCTTGATGTTCGGACACGAGATGTTCAATTCGAGCGCGGCGACGCCGTCCGCGTCGGACAACACGCGCGAAACCTCGCAGTACTCGTCGATCGTCGTGCCGCACACGTTGACGATGGTCGTGACGCCCAGCCGCCGCAGCTCCGGCAGCTTCTCGGCCACAAAACGGTGCACGCCGATGCCCTGGAGGCCGATCGCGTTGAGCATGCCGGACGGCGTTTCCACGATGCGCGGCGGCGGGTGGCCTTCGCGCGGTTTCATGAACAGGCCCTTGGAGACCACCGCGCCGAGACGGGCGATGTCGAGCGACTTCGCGTACTCGAGTCCGTAGCCGAAGCAGCCCGACGCGGCGATGACCGGGTTCTTCAGCGAGAGCGAGCCGATGCGGACGGACAGGTCGCGTGTGGTCATCAATGCACCAGCGCATCCCAGACGATGCGGGAGGCGTCGAACACGGGACCCTCGAGGCAGGACCGCACAAAGTGAGGATCGTGGCCGTCGTCGACCCGGACGACGCAGCTGTAGCAGCCGCCCATCCCGCAGCCCATGACTTGTTCGAGCGAGACGAACGTGCGGCAGTGATGCGCGGCGCCGAGCGCCGCCACCGCGCGCATCATCGGCGTGGGGCCGCAGGCGTACAGCGTGACGGCCGTGGGGCCGCGGTCGGCCAGGGCGCGATCGAGCGGCGCCGTCACGCGGCCGCGCTCGCCGCGGCTGCCGTCCTCGGTGGTGAGGATGACGTCGACGCCCAGATCGCCGAAGAGGCCCGCGAAATAGAGGTCGCCGGCGCTGCGGCCGCCGTAGAAGAGGGTCGTCTTCCGCTTCGCGGCCGCAAGCGTTTCGGCCAGCGTCACAAACGGCGCGAGGCCGACGCCGCCCGCGACCATCCAATGTTCGGCCGGCGCAGATCCGCGCGCAGGGCCCGGCTCGGCCGCCGGCCACGGCGTGCCGAGCGGCCCGAGCAGCGACAGCCGGTGGCCCGGCGTCGCCGCGTAGATCAGCGCACTGCCGGCGCCGACATATTTGTTGAGGATGGACAGTCCGGACGGCCGGCCGTTCGCATCGCGCAGGATTTCGAAGATCGAGTACGGACGCCGCAACAGGGGATCGCCGCCCGGCGAGGTCTTGACCATCACGAACTGCCCGGGCTGTGCCAGCCGCGCGAGCTCGGGCGCCGCGAACTCCACGACGTTGTAGTCAGCGGACAGGGCGCGGTTGGTCAGGATCTCCGCAAGAACATCGATGGCCACTTGGGACAGTATATCGGCATGCGATTCCTGCGCATGCTCACCAACGCGGCGGTCGTCGGACTGCTCGGTTCGGCGTATGTCACCGCGCTGGTGCTGCAGCTCAATCCGCAGGTGCCGCTGGTCTCGATGACGTCGGTGCATTGGGCGATCGCCGTGATGGGGTTCTACGGCGTGCTGATCACCGCGCTGGTGTGGCTGCTGCTGTTCCTGCGAGACGCGCTCCTCGCCACGCCTTCGTCGCCCGGCTGGCTGAGCGTCCGCGTGCTGGCGTGGGTCAGCGCCGTCTTCACCGGCGTGATGTCCTGGGTCACGTGGGGCAACTGGAGCGGCCTGCGCGCCGTTCTCGACGATGCGGCCGCCGACCGGCTGCGCACCGGCGCGGTCACCATGACGGTGTGCGCGGTGCTGCTGTTGGTCACGGCGGTGCTGCGTTTCTCGTTCCGGCGCGGGGGCCGGCCCACCGGCGTGCTGATGACGCTCGTGATGATCGCGTCGGTGCTCGTGCCGCTGGGCACGCGCGGAGTGGGCGACGTCATCCCGCCGGCCGTGCCGCCGCCGCGGGGCACGCAGCCGGCCGGATTGCAGTCGCCGCGCGCCAGTCAGACACCCGTCCTGAAGTCGCCCGCGGTCCGCATGATCCTGCTGGACGGCGCCTCGCTGTCGTTCATCATCCACGCCGTCGCCGCCGGACAGTTGCCCAATTTCGGGAGCATTCTCGACCGCGGCGCCGTGCTGCGCCTGGCCACGCTGAAGCCCACGCAGCCCGAGCCCGTGTGGGCCGCGGCCGCTACGGGCAAGTACCCGCCGAAGAACGGCGTGCGGTCGTCGTCCATCTACCGCGCGAATCCCGGGGACACCGACACGGTCAACCTGCTCCCCGACTACTGTTTCGCGCAGGGCATGACGGACCTTGGGTTTGTCACCGCGACCGATGCCGGCGCCGACGCGCTGCGCGCGCGGCCGCTCTGGGACATCCTCGCCGACTACCAGTTGTCGGCCGGCATCGTGCGGTGGCCGCTGACGTCGCCGGCCAGGGCGGCGCGCGGGTTTACGATCAGCGATCAATTCGACCGGGCGTCGCGATCGGCGCTCCGGCTCGATGATTCCGTCAACGGCGCGCCGACGACCGCGGCCGAGCTGGCGCGCGAGGCGTTTGACGCCACGCAGTTCAAGCCATGGCCCGAGGCCCTGCAGGACGACCTGACGCCGTCGGCTTCATCGGATCTGATCGCCCGCGTGCGGTGGGACCGAAGCTACGCCGCGGCGCTCGAGCGGCTGAACAGCCAGTTCGATGTGCAGTTGACCGCCATCCGGTACACCGGCATCGACATCCTGTCGCATGCGTACTTCGCGTATACCGAGCAGGCGCGCCTGTCGAGCTTGACGCGCAACGTGACGCCGGAGGATCAGAAGCGCTACGGCGGCGCGATCGACAAGTACTACGGCTGGATCGACGATCAGGTGGGCGCCACCATGAAGTCGCTCGAGCCGGGCGATCTGCTGCTCGTCGTGTCCGGGTTCGGCATGGATGTGGTGTCGCTGCCGACGGCGATTCTGAACCGGGTGCTGCCGGTGACGGAACAGTCGGGTACGCACGACGCCGCGCCCGAGGGGTTTCTGCTCGCGTTCGGCGCCAACGTCGCGCCCGGGGAGTATCCGCGCGGCTCGATCGTGGATCTGG
>JAKALV010000025.1 GCA_021824055.1 Acidobacteriota bacterium | reverse complement strand
GGCTCGGGCGGCGAAGCGCGCCGCCCGCTCGGGCTCGCCGTCGTGGGCGGACTGATCGTGTCGCAGACGCTGACGCTCTACATCACGCCGGTCTTCTACCTCTATATGGAAGCCGCGAGCGCGTGGATCCGCGGCAAGCGCGCCGCGATCTACTCATAGATCACAAGCCCTCAACATGGGGGGCCCTGGCTTGATCCACGAAAATACTGGAACAGGTGTCCAGGCGCCGCCGTAACTCAATGTGGGTTCACTGAGTTTGTCAGGAGGCAGGCATGGCTTCTGGTTTCGATCGATTCCGCAATGTGATTGGCCTGGTCGTGGCCGTCGCCTTGGCCCTGCCGATGTTCGACCCGGCCGTGGCCTGGTTCATGATTCCGGCGGCCATCGGCGGCCTGATGATGGCGGCCGCGCTGTTCTTCATCCACCGGACAAAGGCGCTGGACCACCTCGAAGACGCCACCGACGCCCCGGATGGGCTGAAGCTGGGCATGTTCAACATGTCGAGCGTGAATCCGTCGGGCATCGGCGGGCTGGGCCTGAGTGTGATGCCGATCATCGCGGCCCTCAACTATCGCGAGGGCCAGTACCTGCTGCTGGCCGGCCTCACCGGCGGCATCATGATCGCCACCGTGATGATCCGCTACCGCCGAACGCACGACACTACACAACCCCGGCTTCCGCTGCACCTCGAGACCGGGCGAATCGCTCGACGCTGAACGGCTTCACGTCGAAGTGCGGATCGCGGCCGGCCATCAGGTCGGCGAGGATCCGTCCGGCCGCGGGCGAGTGCTGAAAGCCGTGGCCGCTGAAGCCCGCAATCGCAAAGAGACCTTCCGGCCCCGTTCGCCCGATGACCGGCATGGCATCGGGCGTCATCTCGTACAACCCCGCCCAGCTCTTCACCATGGACGCGTCGGCGAGCGCCGGCAATCGGCGCGCCGCGACCGGCGCAATCTGGTCGAGCACACCCCAGTTCACCGTGATGTCGAAGCCTGGCTGCTCGGACGGGTCTCCCATGCCGAAGAGCAGGTTCGCGCCTTCACGGTGAAAGTAGAACGACGTGGCGAAGTCGATCACCATGATCCGCGACGCCGGCGCGGCCGCCGTCCCGCCCTGGCCACCGGCCGACCATCCGCCACGCGGGGGCGCCGCGAGGAAGATGTGTCGCCGCAGCGGCGAAATGGGTAGCGGCACGCCGGCCATCGCACCGATCGACGCGGCCCAGGGGCCGGCGGCATTGACGACAGTCCGCGTCGCGATCGCGCCGCCCGTCGTGTCCACACCGGTGACACCGTCTCGCTCAACCCGGATCCCCGTCACTTCGGTGCCGCGACGAATCTCCACGCCCGCGCGTTTCGCCGCCGCCGCAAATCCCATCGTCACGCCATTCGGATCCGCGATGCCGTCGCGGGCGCAGAACGTTGCCGCCTCAACACCATCGACGCTCAACCCTGGCGCGAGTGCCTGGGCGGCAGCGGCGTCGAGCCAGTCCACCTGGATGCCGAGTTGCCGCTGCATCCCGGCCGCCGAGCGAAACGCCTCGACGTCGTCGGGCATGGACAGCAAGAACAGATAGCCGTCCTGATGGAAGTCGATGGGCGCGCCGACCGCGTCTTCGAATTGCTCGAAGAGCCGGATCGATTCGATCGAGAGGCGGACGTTGGCCTCGTGCGAGAACTGATGCCGCACGCCGCCGGCGTTGCGGCCGGTCGACCCGGCGCCGAGCTGCGACTCACGCTCGAGCAGCACGACGTTGGTGATGCCGAGGCGCGCGAGGTGATACGCGACGCTCGCGCCCATGCATCCGCCCCCGACGATCACGACGTCAGCCGTCACGCGAGCCAGATCCGTCGCAAGAGATCGTCGAGTCCTTTGAGCTTCGCGTCCGGCGTCGCTGCGATATCCAGCCAGAACATTCGCGCCCCGGGCGCTTGGGCGCGAATGATGGCGATCTTGCCCAAGCGGGCTTGGCATAGTTGGCAGATGCCGAATGTACTTCGTTTAACCATGCCGATCCTTTCCGCGCGCAGGCCCAACTTGTCATTCACCCGCAGTCACTTCAGTCCACCCGCACCTCTGCTCGCAGGTATCCACGGCTCCGTTCTCGATGGGAATTCGCAGTTCCGCCGCGAACGGGTCGGATGCTACCACAAGCGCTTACGCCCGCCTCGATGCACGGCCGCGTGTTCGCAGTCACGTGCGGTGGCTCTCCCAGCTCGCGCACGCCATTCGCGCCCGGCAGGCTGACATCGAGCAGATGGTTCGCCGGCTCAAAGCGAAGACGCCGGTGCCGGTGTTCGCCTGCGAGGCGGCGCTGACGGAGTACGGACTGCACCGGGTATTTGACGGGCCGGGGCTCCGACTGCCGCGTGGCCGTGCCCTCGCTCATGCCGAAACGACCAGGAGACAGAATCAAGACCGATCGACGCGATGCGGTGGAGCTCGCGCGGTACTGCACCCCGGGAATCTCACCAGCGTCTACGTGACCACCATCGTGTCCCGCTTCTGACCACGCCAAGCAAAGTGGACGAGGTGAAGCTCACCGTCCTATCCACTCGTTCGTACGATTAGACGCGACAAATCAGCCGCGCGCGGCTCGTCAGGATCGCAGAGACCGCGGAGCGCGTCGGCTCCATTTGAATGTTGGGCGGCTCGTCACGCGGGCACGGTTTCGAGCGCCACGTGAAGCGAATCGGATTGTGCCACGGAAAAATTCAGCTTCTCGAAGCCGACAACCCGCCCGGTGCTGTCCTTCATCAGGACGACCTCTTCCCCGGTCTCTTCGCAAACGTACTCATTCGAACGTTCCGTGAACCAGACAGTCAGGGTCTGGCCCTCCCGGTCGTAGAACATCTTCACTTCGGCCATATCGGCGTCCCTTCTTTGACGGCGTCAGTGGGATACGCAGTAATCAAGAAGCCTTGATCGCTGTCGCGTTTCGCGACAGCGCATACCCAGCGCTTCGGGCTTTCTCCTCGATAAAACAGCAACACCTGCGGATCCGAACGACTCCGGCGAATCTGCTCGGGGCGCGCCAGCGTAGCCTGCACAGCATCCTCACGCCCCTCCATCACGGGGTGTTTGACGGTTGTAATAAGCCGCCACCGCGCGCGGGTGACACGAACCCAGAACCCCAAGGGCGTGCGGACCTCGAAGCACAGTTCTGGATCCGGCTCCACGCTGGAATTCTATACCTCGGGCCCCGGTTCAGCCCGTCCTGAGGCAGCGGTCTTCTTGTTGGTTCTTGTCCGCCCAACGTGACTATATCTGGCGCGACCTTTACGGATTTCTTATGGGTTTTCCCATAGCATCTAGTCAGTGAGACCCCTCGTCGCGCTCGTCATCGCCATCGTCGGCGCTTCGGCTTGTGGTGACGTGAATGCTGCCCTGGAACAGTTGTCTCAGGCGCGCAATCTGTCCGGCGACCTGCTCGTGCAGTTCACCAAGGCTACGGATGCATCCAAGCAGAAGGACGTCGACGCGCTCGAACCCATTCTTCGCAGTCTCAGGTACGGCGACGAGAACCGTCTCCTGCAGGACCACGCGATTCACTACGTCGTGTCCACGCCGTCACCCAACGTTGTGGTGTTTCTCGCGCCGAGCGGCGCGACAAGCCCGGGATATCGCCTGACCTACCATCTCGAATCCCCACGCGGCGTCAGCGGCACGTTTGAGCTCTCGACGCCGGGCACCAGTGCGTTTGCGACCTATTTGTCATGGCGGATGAACAAGCGATGAGGCTCGCGGCGACAGGACTCGGCGCGGCCTTCCTGTTTCTCAGCGCTGCGTGCGTCACGCACGCGCCGGCGCTGCCCGGACCGGAGATCGAACCGCGCATCACCGCGCTGCAGCGCGAGGTTCTGGCCGCGCTGACCGGCGAGACAGACATCCGTCCCGGCGTGAAGATCACAAACCGCTTCACCATCGAAAACAAGCGCGAGGCTCGCACCTACCTCGCCGCGCAGTTGTCGCGTATCGGCCTGACACCGCAGCGGCAGTCCTACGGCACGGAGAGCGAAAACGTCTACGCCATCCTGTCCTGCGGCCGCCCCGGCGCGGAGGCCGTGGTCTTCGGCGCGCACTACGATTCCGTTCGCGTGGCGCCGGGCGCGAATGACGATGGGACGGGCGTGGTGGCGGTCCTGGCGACCGCGCGCGAGCTGGCGAAGACGAAGGGACGCACGCGCGACCTCATCTTCGTGTTTTTCGATGAGGAGGAACGCGGTTTGGTTGGCAGCCGCAACTTCGCGCAGATGCTCAAAGACCAGAACCGCCTGGTCCACTCCGTCCACACCATCGATCAGGCCGGATGGGACGGGAACGGCAACCGCGCGATCGAGCTGGAACTGCCGTATGACGGCGCGGTCGCTCTCTACAAGCGTGCCGCGGCCGCGCTCGGCATGACGATGCCGATCTGGGAAACGACGGAGACGGGATCAGACCACTCGTCGTTCCGGCGGCTGGGTTTCAAGGCGATCGGCATCACCGAGGAGTACCGGCACAACGACACCACGCCGTTCATTCACAAGGCCGGCGACACGCTGGCGACGATCAATTTTCCGTACCTGGCATCCACCACGCGGCTGATGATCCAGGTGATGACACAGCTGGCTAACGATTGCCCACCTTCGGTTGCCAGGTCTGCAGGATCCGCATGTAGTTGCCGCGCTCGAAGGCCTCGGGGTTCGGGCTCTTCTCGAGGCTCATGCTGCCCTGCGCCTGGGCGAGCGACCGGTACTCGTGCTCCATCAGCCACTGCCGCAGTTCGCGCAGCGTGGTCGTGAGCCGCGCCGGGCCGTGATGCAGCAGCGCGGCGGTCATTTGTACCGCGTGCGCGCCGGCCATGATCGCCTTCACGGCGTCGATCCCCGAATGCACGCCACCGGTCGCGGCCAGTGATAGACGCGTGCGGCCCGACAGGATCGCGAGCCAGCGTAACCGCAGCAGCAGTTCATCCGGCGTCGACAGTTGCAGCTTCGGCACCGGCTCCAGCATCTCCGGATCGATGTCGGGCTGGTAGAAGCGGTTGAACAACACGAGCCCGTCGGCGCCGGCCGCTTCGAGTTCGAGCGCCAGGTGGGACATCGACGAGTAGAACGGCGACACCTTCACGGCCACCGGAATCGTGATGTGCGTCTTGATGGCGCGCACCGTCTCGAGCAGCCGCGCTTCGACCTCCACGCCGGTCTCGAGCGGATTGGTGGCGACGTGATAGAAGTTCAACTCGAGCGCGTCGGCGCCGGCCTGCTGGATCTGATGCGCGCAGCTCAACCAACCCTCCGCCGTGGTGCCGTTGAGCGAGCCGATCACCGGCACCTTGACGGCCGCCTTGACCGCGCGCACCTGCTCGAGGTACCGGTCCGGCCCGAACGCGAAGTCGTCGACGGCCGGAAAGTACGACAGCGCTTCGGCGTTCGAGTCGTCATGCACCAGCATCTGATGCATCATCCCGGCCTCGTCGCGGGTGATCTGCTCTTCGAAGAGCGAATGCATCACGATCGCGGCGGCGCCGGCGTCCTCGAGGCGGCGCACCGCGTCGAGGTCATGCGCCAGCGGTGAAGCGCCGGGCATCAGCGGATGCGGCAGCGTCAATCCCAGATACGTTGTCGTCAGGTCCATGCCGTCTCCTACGCCTTCTTGCCCGCGAGCTCTTCGTACAGGGCCTGCCGCGCGTTCACGTCGCTCTGCGCGTGCTCGAGCAGTGCCTTGTACCGTTCGGGATGGGCCTGCTCCACCATGCGGTATCGCGATTCGCCGCGCGTGTACTTGTCGAGCGTGATCTTCGCCGGACCTGAATCGAGCACGAGCGGCGGCTGGCCCTCGTCGGTCCGCCGCGGATCGTATCGGAACAACGGCCAGTGGCCGGAATCGACCGCGGCCTTCTGCTGGTCGAGTCCGAACGCCATGTCGTAGCCATGCGCGATGCAGTGGCTGTAGGCGATGATCAGCGACGTGCCCGGATACGCCTCCGCTTCCTGGAAGGCCTTGAGCGTTTGCGCGTCCTTCGCGCCGAACGCCACCTTCGCCACGTAGACGTTGCGATAGGCCATCGCCATCATGCCCAGGTCCTTCTTGCCCGTCGCCTTGCCCGACACCGCGAACTTCGCGGACGCGCCCATGGGCGTCGACTTCGACTGCTGCCCGCCCGTGTTCGAGTAGACCTCGGTGTCCAGCACCACGATGTTGAGATTGCGTCCCAGCGACAGGACGTGATCCAGGCCGCCGTAGCCGATGTCGTAGGCCCATCCGTCGCCGCCGACGATCCACACGCTCTTCTTCACCAGGTATTCCGCCAGACCGAAGAGGCGCTTCGACTCAACGTCACTGCGCCCTTCCAGCACGCGCCGCAGATCGCTGACGCGCGAGCGCTGCGCTCGGATGCCGGCCTCGGTCGGTTCGGCGAATTCCAGCAGCGCGCCCGCCAGCGCGAACGGCACCACGCCCTTGCCGGCCAGCGCGCCGGTCAGCGCCACGGCCTCCTCGTGATGGTGATCGACCGCCAGCCGCATCCCCAGGCCGAACTCCGCGTTGTCCTCAAACAGCGAGTTCGCCCAGGCCGGACCCCGGCCGTCCCGATTGGTCGTGTACGGCGTCGTCGGCAGGTTGCCGCCGTAGATCGACGAGCACCCCGTGGCGTTCGCGATGAGCGCCCGGTCGCCGAACAGCTGCGTGATGAGCTTGAGATACGGCGTCTCGCCGCATCCGGCGCACGCGCCGGAGAACTCAAACAGCGGCTCGAGGAACTGCGTGTTCTTCACGTCCGGCTTGACCAGCGTGCGGTCGGCTTCCGGCAGATTGAGGAAGAACGCGAAGTTGTCCCGCTCGGCGTCGCGCAGCGGCCGCTGCTCCACCATGTCGATCGCCTTGTGCTTCGGATTCGACTTGTCCTTGGCCGGGCACACGGCCACGCACAGCGAACATCCGGTGCAGTCCTCCGGCGCCACCTGAATCGTGTACTTCTGCCCGGGGAATTCGTTGCCCTTGAAGTCGATCGCCTTGAACGTGTGCGGCGCCCCGGCGAGCTGATCGGCCGGGTACACCTTGGCGCGGATCGCCGCGTGCGGACACA
Organism: Acidobacteriota bacterium; assembly: GCA_021824055.1. Taxonomy (GTDB): domain Bacteria; phylum Acidobacteriota; class Vicinamibacteria; order Vicinamibacterales; family SCN-69-37; genus SCUN01. Next base: position 14,153 of record JAKALV010000025.1, on the reverse strand, counting down.
CCATCGCGCACTTGTTGCACTGGATGCACAGCACGTCGTCCCACACCGGAATGTCGGTGGCGATGTTGCGCTTCTCCCACTTGGTCGTGCCGAGGGGCCACGTGCCGTCCACCGGAAACGCGCTGACCGGCAACAGGTCGCCCTTGTTGGCCAGCATCACCGCCGTCACGCGCTTCACGAAATCCGGCGCGTCCTCGGAAACAGCGGCCGGCATACGCCGCGTGGCGGTCACCGCCGCAGGGATCTTCACTTCATGCAGGTTCGCCAGCGTGCCGTCCACGGCCTTGTAGTTGGCCTGCACTATGGCGTCGCCGCGCTTGCCGTAGGTCTTCTTGATGGCGTCCTTGATCTTGCTGATGGCCTCGTCGCGCGGCAGCACGCCGGAGATCGCGAAGAAGCACGTCTGCATGATCGTGTTGATGCGGTTGCCCATCCCCACGTCGCGGGCCACCGCGTAGCCGTCGATCACGTACACTTTCAACTGCTTCTCGACGATTTCGGTCTGCACCTCGCGCGACAAGTGCTGCCACACGTCATCCGGGGCGTACGGCGCGTTGAGCAGGAACACCGCGCCGGGCTCGGCCAGTTCCAGCACATCGTATTTGTCGAGAAAATCGTACTGATGGCACGCCACGAAGCTGGCGCGCCTGATGAGATACGGCGCGCGAATCGGCTTCGGGCCGAAGCGCAGGTGCGAGATCGTGATCGCGCCCGACTTCTTCGAGTCGTAGACAAAGTATCCCTGCGCGAAGTTGTCCGTGTCTTCGCCGATGATCTTGATCGAGTTCTTGTTCGCGCCCACCGTGCCGTCGGACCCCAGTCCGAAGAACACCGCGCGGACCACGCTGGGCCGCGTGCTGTCCAGATCGAACGCATCGTCGACCGTCAGCGACAGCCCCGTCACGTCGTCGACGATGCCCACGGTGAAGTGGGTCTTGGGCTGTTCCTTGTCGAGCTCATCGAAGACCGCCTTGACCATCGCCGGCGTGAATTCCTTGGAGCCCAGACCGTAGCGGCCGCCGCAGATGAGCGGCATCGGCCCGGCGAACTGGCCGGTCGTGCGCGCTTCGGTAATCGCCGTCAGCACGTCCAGATAGAGCGGCTCGCCCACGGCGCCCGGCTCCTTGGTGCGATCGAGCACGGCAATCGACTGCACGGTCTTCGGCAGCACGCGCACCATGTCTTTGATCGAGAACGGCCGGAACAGCCGCACGGTGAGCACGCCCACCTTTTCGCCCTTGGCCATGAGCGCCGCCGCGGTATCGCGCGCGGTTTCTGCGCCCGAGCCCATGATGACGATCACGCGCTCGGCCTCCGGGTGCCCGGCGTATTCAAACAGCTCGTAGACGCGGCCGGTCATCGCGGCAAAGGCGCCCATCGTCTCGCGCACGATCCGCGGACACGCATCGTAGTAGCCGTTGGCCGCCTCCCGGGCTTGGAAAAACGTGTCCGGATTCTGGGCCGTGCCGCGAATCACGGGCTGATCCGGCGTGAGACCCCGGCGCCGATGCGCCGCGATCAACTCGTCGGGCAGCATCGACCGCAGATCGACGTCGGTCAGCTCTTCGATCTTGCCGACCTCGTGCGACGTGCGGAAGCCGTCGAAGAAGTGCATGAAGGGCACGCGAGACCGCAACGACGCGGCCGTCGAGATCAGCGCGAGATCGTGGCATTCCTGCACGTTGCCCGACGAGAGCATCGCCACGCCGGTCTGCCGGCAGGCCATCACGTCCGAGTGATCGCCGAAGATCGACAGCGCGTGCGTCGCAATCGTCCGCGCCGTCACGTGCATGGTGAACGCCGTCAGTTCGCCGGCGATCTTGTACAGGTTGGGGATCATCAGGAGCAGACCCTGGCTGGCCGTAAACGTCGTGGCGAGCGCGCCGGCCTGCAGCGCGCCATGGACCGTGCCAGCAGCGCCACCCTCGGACTGGAGTTCCACGACCTGGGGCACCAGACCCCACACGTTCTGGCGGCCCTTCGACGACCACTCATCTGCCAGTTCGCCCATCGTGGAGGACGGGGTGATGGGATAGATGGCGATAACTTCACTAACTCGGTGGGCAACAGAGGCAGCGGCCTCGTTCCCGTCCACAGTGATCCAGCGTCTTGTCATTTTTTAGGGCTCTCCAAGATGATTGCCCCGTCCTTATGCACCGGACGTGCCGCTTTCAAAATGGGGGTTCGGCCCTGCAAGGGGCGGAATTTGCCCGAAATAGCGCAGATTCACCCAGAAAGTGCGGGGAAAAATCAGCGGTTGGTGTAGTTGAGGGCGATCTCCCGGTTGAGGTTCCTGGCACGGGCCAGCGACCGCGTGTGGTCCCCGAAGAAGAAGTTCACGACCACGTTCGGATTGCCGTACTTCGCGGCAAATCGGTTCCAGAGCGGCGGCCCCTTTCGAACATCGAAGCCGGCCTCGTGGCAGTACCGCAGGCCGACGCGGTCCGCCTGGTCCTCGGCGCCACGGCTGTACCCGTTGCGCCAGGCCATCACCGTAAACAGCGTGGCCAGCTGCAGCACTTCCCTGGCCTTCTTCGAATCCACCCTTTCGGTGCCGGCGATGATGCCAAGCGCGAGCAGCTGCAGCCACATGCCGGTCTTGAACTCGCGCCGCGAATGCTCGTGCGTGGCGTGCACGAGCTCGTGCCCCAGCACGATCGCCAATTCGTCATCGTCGGTGGCCCGGAGCAGCGAGTCGTACACGACGATCATGCCGTTGGGCGCCGCAAACGCGTTCCAGTCTTTGTTCTCCACGACGTACGTGCGGAAGGCGCCGGGATCGAGGTACGCGGGCGTCAGGCGTGTGGTCAGCCGGCGGACGCGCGCGACGTCGGGTCCGCTCGTATAGAGGCGGCCGATGTCGTGCGTCTTGCCGTCAGCGCTCGACTCGAACGCTTTGCCGGCGTTGATCCATGTCTGCTCCACCTCCGTCATGGATTGCTTCACGTCGGTCTCGAACAGCGCCGTGCCGTTGGGCTTGGCCTCGAGCTCAGTGGCCTCGATCCGGCCATCCGAGAGGCGCATCCCGCTGCCGGACACTTCGTACCCCAGAGGAATGGACGCGAAGTCCGTGGCCCGCTTGTCGCCTTTGAACTTCGCCGACGGCGACCACGCCACGCGCTGGCCATCGACGATGAGCGCGCCGTCGTGACGCCATTCGGCGTAGCCTTCGAATTTTGCAGGTGTTGCAGGTGGTGCAGGTGGTGCAGGTGGTGCGGGTGGTGCGGGTGGCGCGGGAACTGCAGAACGCGCAGGTGACGCCGCTGCGCGCGGCATGAGCGTCACGCTGTCCAGCAGGCGGCCCAGCGTGGCTTCACCCGGCGTGAAGGCGTCGGCGCCGAAGGTGGCGCTGATGACGAACATGCGATCGGCGGTGCAGGCGAAGATGATCTTGGTCAGCACGCCCCGGCCGGCATAGACGGCCTCGTATGATTTCTCTCCGTCGAGGGTGGAGATGCCGCCGCTGCGCTTGCTCTCGAGCAGCTTGCCCGGTCCCACCGCCACCGACTGCCATCCGGCGGCGTAGGACACCGGGTCCAGCCGGAATCCCGTGAGCCCGCTGGCAAATTCAATCAGGCCGTCGCCGCCGGGCGCATGCAAACGGACGCCGTCGCCAGAGCCGGCGTCTTCGATCGTCCAGCCGGCCGGCGGCGTGAACGCGTAGCCGGCGCGCGGATGCATGTAGCGCGCGGGCGCGGCGACGGTGAACCGCGCTTCGCCGAGCACGCTTCCCCCGGCGCGCAGCTCCACGCGGTACGCGCCTTCGGGCCACTTGCGGCCCTCCGGCAGTTCCAGGTTGAAATTGACGCTGGTCGCGCCGCTCGTCACCGTGACGGCCGCCTCGCCGATGGCCGTCGGCGCGGTGCCGCCGAGGTAAAACCAGGCAGAGCGGATCTCGGTGCCCGGGACCGCGCCGGTCAAGCGCGCCCAAACGAAGATGGCGCCGGCGTCCGGCGCCAGCACGACCGCCGGATCGACGGGCCTCCCATCCACCACCTTGTGCGCGATGGTGATCCCGGACAACTGGAGTTGTGGAGCCGCCGACGGCGCGGTCGCCCAGACCGACACGCTGACGGCGACGATCGCGAGGAGGTGCATGGCGCGTCGCATGCCGCAGATTATGCAGTCCGTGTGCCGATCCGCGCCACACGCATGTCCGGCGATTGAGCGTAGTCGGGCCCGGCGGGCTGGCGTTTCCTGCCGTCCGCACGGAAAAAGCCGCGATATCCTCCAGAGATGGCCCGCGACGCGCTGACCCCGCAGGAACGTTTTGCCCGCGAGGGCATGCGGTCCACGCTGGTCGGTATCAGCGCGAACATGGTGTTGGCCGCCATCAAAGCCACCGCCGGGGTTGTCGGCCATTCGTACGCCCTCATCGCCGACGCGGTGGAATCCAGCATGGACATTGCCAGTTCGCTGATCGTCTGGCTGGGCCTGCGCTACTCGATCAAGCCGCCGGATGAGGATCATCCGTACGGTCACGGCAAGGCGGAGCCGTTGGCGGCGATGGCCGTCTCGCTCGCGCTGTTTGGCGCGGCGGCCGGCGTCGCGATTCAGAGCGTCCGCGAAATCCGCCTGCCCCATCACGCGCCGGCGCCGTTCACCCTCGTGGTGCTGGTGCTGGTGATGCTGACCAAGGAAACGCTGTTCCGGTATGTGTTCAAGGTGGGCGATACCACCCGGAGCATGGCCGTGAAATCCGACGCGTGGCATCACCGCAGCGACGCCCTCACGTCTGGCGCGGCGTTCGTCGGTATCTCGGTGGCGCTCATCGGCGGCCGCGGCTACGAAGCCGCCGACGACTGGGCCGCGCTCTTCGCGGCGTTCATCATCGCGCTCAACGCCTATTCGCTGCTGCTGCCGGCGCTCGCGGAACTCACCGACGCCAAGCCGGACCCGGCGCTCGAAGCGCAGGTGCGGACCGTCGCCAAGCAGATTTCCGGCGTGATCGGCACGCACAAGTGCCACGTGCGCAAGATGGGGTTTGATTACTACGTGGATCTGGACGTGATCGTCGATGGCGGCATGACCGTCACGCGAGGACACGACATCGCGCACGAGGTGCAGAACGCCGTCCGCGCGGCCAACCCGCTCTTTTCACAAGTACTGATTCACGTGGAGCCGCCCGGGACACCGCCGCCGCCCCATGGCGAACCGGGGTCAGGCTAGGGAGTACGCCATCAGCCGCGCGATAACGTCGGCCGCGGAGTAGTCGACGCCGTTGGCCGGCAGGAACTCGAGCACGCTCGGCAGATCGTCTCCCGACGTCACGATCCCAGGCTCCACCAAACGCCCCGCGCGAATCTGCGGATGCCCGGCCGTGGCAATGAGCGCATTGCAGATGCATTTGCGCCCCGCGGTATCCGCCACGTCGCCGCCCTTCGACGCATAGACGTTCGCCGGCTCGGCCGGACAGCGCCAGCCAATCTGGCCATCGTCCTGCCGGTACGGTTCGCGAAGATATCCGAGATCGCAGATGCGTGGACGCGCCGCGTAGACCTCCGGATCAGACAACGAGGTTTCGACGTCAGCCACCTTGAATGGAAAACCGGTCGGCGACGCCAGGGGATCCGTGAACACGCGAACCTCGCCGGCCTTCACCCGTTGCAGCAATGAGGTGCGGTAGTCCGAGCGCATGCCCGATTCCGCGCAGAACGCGAACGCGGTGCCCACCTGAATGCCGGCCGCTCCGAGCGCCAGCGCATCGCGCAGCTTCTCGGCCGATCCATAGCCGCCGGCCAGCCAGAACGGCAGGCCGAGCGCGCCGAGCTTGACCAAGTCCACCCGATCGCGATCGCCGTAGACGGGCTCGCCCTCGGCGGAGATCTGCAGCTTGCCGCGCGGCGGCGCGTTGTGCCCGCCGGCCGTCGGCCCTTCGACGATGAAGCCGTCAACCCGGCCGTTGGCCTTGCGCTGCAGCGTCAACGCCAGCACATCAGACGACACGATCGCGAGAAACGACGGCCGCGTGAGCGGCGCCATCGGTCCCTCGAGGAACATCGACGGGTCGAACTTGACCGTGAAGTCGTCACCCGACTCGGCGCCGGTCACGTGCAGCGGATACGTCGCCGACTGGTGCCTGGCCAGCTGATCCAGCACGCCGGGGATCTTCAGCGGAATGCCGGCGCCCATCAGCACCACCGTCACGCCCGCGAGCATCGCGCCATACAGCGACGGCAGATGCGGAATCTGGATCTTTTCGAGGTAGTTGATGCCCACCGGGTGCGAGTGGCCTTCGCGGGCGAGGTACACCTCGACGAAGTTCGCCACGATGCACAATTCCAGCAGCTCGCGCGGGCTGTCCAGCAAATGCTGCGGCAGCTCCGCGTAGGCCTGCCGCTCGGGCTTGCCGCCCTCAATGTAGTACTTGGACCAGATCCGCTCGGCCATTCCCCGCATCGGGAACGCGTCCAACCCGCGGCGCATATGCCCGCCGGGGTCGCCATCCTGCAGGCGGCGCGTAAGGATCTGGTCGAGCGCCGTGCCCGACACGACACCGAGCTGCCCCTGGCGGGAAACGGCATTGGCCAGGCGCCAGTTCGAGATCCCGACCCCCATGCCGCCCTGAATGATTTGAGGCAGTTTCATCACCTTCGACCCAACAGTCTATCAGCGTAACATGCGTGCGTCGGCCTGCTTGTGCACGGCACGGTACCGACAGTTTTGGATGGCCTTTCCCGGGGGCGAATACTCAGACCCAGCCTCACAGCCGGCCCGCCGCCGGAAAGATTTGTGCCCGGGGGAATGAAATTCAGGTGTACGACGGCAGCCTGGCCAACAACTTCAGGCGCGACAAGAACCTAGGTTGGGGCGTTGATGGCTTCACAGCCTGACCGACGCGTCGGACAAGTTCACGCTGAAGCTCATCGTCTCGAAAGATCTCAGCACGAAGAAATGGTCGAACCGGAGGGCTGGAGCCATCCGGCAACGAGGGCAACGAGGACCGTGAGGACACTACGGCCGGTCGGCGCCGCGAAGCGGCGACGCATCCGTCTTGTGCAGGTCGAACACGATGATCTCGTTCGCGCCCTTCTTCAGCCAGGACGCCGGGCAATAGAGTTTCGTCTGCGGACCGATGTTCCAGTAGCGGCCGAGGTTGTGGCCATTCACCCAGACCACGCCTTTCCTGTAGCCCGTCATGTCGATGAAGGTGTCTGCCGTTGCGTCGAGCGTGAACGACCCGCTGAAGAAGACGCCGGGCCTCCCGGACCCCCCCGAACCCTCCGAACCTTCCGAACCTTCCGAACCCTTCGAACCGAGCTGAGTGATCCAGCGTTCATGGAGCGGCAGGAGGTAAACGTCCCAGTTCATGAGCGTCATGCCCGACAGCGTCACGCGGTCCGTGATGCCCTTCCGGTCGATCATTTCCTGCGCGAAGTTGATGTGCCCCATGCCCTCCACGAGGATGTCGAGCACGGGGCCGGCCGACGCCGCGCCCGAGCCCGCGGGGGCGACGACGGGCAGATCGATCGACTGCTCGCCCAGCCGCCGGTCGAGCGTGCCGATCAGCGTCCCGTCAACAAACACCTCCGCGTAATCGTGCAGATCCGTGATCAGCAACTTCCCGCTTTTGCGCCCCACGAGCGTGGTGCGGTACAGCACGAGTCCCTGGTTCTGCCCGTAGTGCTCGAACGGTCGCGGAAACACGGACGCGATCGGCGCGGGCAGGTGATCCCAGATCGACGTCAACGGGCGCATCGCGAACTCGGGAATGGCGATCGTCGGGACAGGATCGGGAATGGCGGGCAGCGACGCGCCCGCGGGCAGATACCGGCCGATCAATTCACGCAGTGCCAGGTACTTCGGCGTTGCGCGGCCCTGCTCGTCGATCGGCGCGTCGTAGTCGTAGCTGGTGACGTCGGGCTCGTATCCCTTCCCTCCGCTGTTGGCGCCGGCGGTGAAGCCGAAGTTCGTGCCGCCGTGCGCCACGTAGAGGTTGAACGACTTCCTGTTGGCGAGCAGGAACTCGACCTCCTTCAGCAACCCGGGGATCCCCGGCCGTTGCCACTTCTCTCCCCAGTGCGTGAGCCATCCGGGATACGTCTCCGATGAGAACACCGGCACGCCGGGCACGATCGATCGCGCCAGCGTCCAGTGGCGTTCATCGGACCCCGAGTCGAGTCCGACCGCGGCGCCGGGCAACGAGCCGGCCTCGAGCATGTACGGCGTGGGGCCGTCGCCCGTGAAGAACGGCACGTTGATCCCATCCTGCGTCCACACATCGCGCAAGCGCGCGAGGTACTTGCGGTCGTTGCCGTAACTGCCGTACTCGTTCTCGATCTGCACCAGCACGATCGCGCCGCCGTGGGTGACGAGTTCCGGCGTGACGACCTTCGCGAGCGCCGCCATGTACCGCTCGGCGGCCTGCATGTACCGCGGATACAACCCGCGAATGCGAAGCTCGGAATCTTTCAAGAGGTATGGTGGAAGTCCGCCGAAGTCCCACTCCGCGCACACATACGGCCCGGGCCGCAGGATCGCCCACAGGCCTTCCTGTTTCACCAGCCGGAAGAACTTCGCCAGGTCGTGATTGGCCGTCGTGAAATCGAAGTGACCTTCGGTCGTCTCGTGATAGTTCCAGAAAATGTAGGCCGCGATCGTATTGCAGCCCATCGCCTTCGCCATCTGGATGCGCTGCCGCCAGTACTCCACCGGAATCCGCGCCGGATGCATCTCGCACGAAACGATCTGAAAGGGCTTGCCGTCGAGCAGGAAGTCCTCACGGCCGAGCGAGAACGTGTGCGCGGGCGTGGACGCCGCTTGTGGTCCAAGGTCCAACGTCCAAGGTCCAAGGTCCGCAGCCGTCCGAGGTCCGACGTCCAGGGTCCAGGGTCCGAGAACGACGGGCAAGAGAGCGACGAAGGACAGGACGACGCGCTTCATGCGCCGAATTCTACCCGGGACCCTGGACCCTGGACCCTGGACTCTGGACTACGCTGTCCTGTACGGAAGGTACTTGGGCTCCCAGATCGCATCGGCGATCCGGCTCTCGATCTCGGCCGTTGGGATGGCCGGCGCCGCGCCGCATTCAACGAGCGCGCGTCCCACGGCCACCGCCACCTTGGCCGACACCGCCCGAAGCGACGCGATCGTGGGGAAGATCGACGCACCGGGTGTATCGTCGCGTCCGGTGGCCTCGTACAGCGCCATCGCCGCCGCGGCAAACGCCTCGTCGGGCACCGCGTGCGCGCCAACGACGATGGCGCCCAATCCGATGCCGGGAAACACGAACGCGTTGTTGCACTGGCCGATGTGATGCGTGACGCCCGCATGTGCGACCGGCGCGAACGGACTGCCCGTGCCGACGATCGCGGCCCCATTGGTCCAGCGCAGCAGTTCTTCCGGCCGGGCTTCCACCTTGTTCGTGGGATTCGAGAGCGTCAGCACGATCGGCCGCGCCACGCGCCCGTGCATGGTCTTGATGATGTCTTCCGTGAACGCGCCCGGCTGGCCAGACACGCCAACCAGAATCGTGGGCGCGAACTGGCGCACGACGTCCGACAGCGTGAACCGCCCGCGGTCCGCGCTGGTCCAGCCCGCGGCGATCCCGGCATCCGCGGCAATCTCCTTCTTGTGCCCGCTCAGCCCGGGGCGATCCGCGAGAATCAGGCCCTTCGAGTCGAGGCACAGCACGCGGCGGTTGATCTCCGCATCCGCGAGCCCCGACGACTTCAGCGCGCGGCGCATCTGCATCGCGCAGCCCGCGCCCGACGCGCCGGCCCCGAAGAACACCATCCGCTCATCCTGAAGCCGGCGCCCGCTCCGGTCGAGCCCGGTGCGGATGCCGGCCTCCACCACGGCCGCCGTGCCCTGAATATCGTCGTCGAAGCTCGGCAGCTGCCCGCGGTAGCGGTGCATCACCTGGAACGCCACGTCGTTCGCGAAGTCTTCCCACTGCACGAGCGCCCGCGGAAACACCAGCGTGATCGCCTCGACGAGCTCGTCGAGCAGGGAGAAATACTCGTCGCCACGCAGGCGGCGGTGCCGGACACCGAGGTAGAGCGGATCGTCGAGCAGCGCCTGGTTGTTCGTGCCGACGTCGATGTCGAGCGGCATGCCGTAGACCGGATGCACGCCGGCGCCCGCCGTGTAGAGCGCCACTTTGCCGACGGCAATGCCCATGCCGCCCACGCCCTGGTCGCCGATGCCGAGGATCGCCTCGTTGTCGGTGGCCACGATGATCCGGACGTCGTCGCGATCGGCGTTGCGCAGCACATCCGCGATGCGGCCGCGGTCCAGGGTCGACACGTAGACACCGCGCGGCCGGCGGTAGTTGTGGCTGTACTGCTCGCACACGAGCCCGACGGTCGGGGTGTAGATGATCGGCAGCATCTCCTCGAGATGCGCGCAGACCAGCTGGTAGAACAGGGTTTCGTTGCGGTCCTGGAGCGACGCCAGGAACAGGTACTTGCCGACGTCGTCGGGCATCCGCCGGAAATTTCCGTACGCGCGTTCCGCTTGTCCTTCGGGCGTGGAGATCGCCGGCGGAAACAACCCCGTCAGGCCGAATACCTGCCGCTCGTCGAGCGTGAAACACGTGCCCTTGCTGAGCAGCGGGTCGTCTTTCAGCGCGGTGCCGCGACGAAAGACGGCCAGGTACTTTTCCCCCGTCCGCGGGTCGCGGCGCTCCTCGAAGTCCTGTGGCGCCGGGCGCATGGTCGCGTCCGTCCTAGCGCTTGTTCATCGGCACGTAGGCGCGCTTGGTGGCGCCGGTGTAGATCTGACGCGGCCGCACGATGCGCGTCTCGGGATCCTTGCGCATCTCGATCCACTGCGCGATCCAGCCCGGCATGCGACCCATGGTGAACATCACCGTGAACATGTTCACCGGGATGCCCAGCGCCTTGTAGATGATCCCGCTGTAGAAGTCGACGTTCGGATAGAGCTTGTGGCTGATGAAGTAGTCGTCCTTGAGCGCGATCTCCTCGAGCTGCATCGCGATCTCGAGCTGCCGGCTCTTGATGCCGAGCGTGTTGAGCACGTCCGTGCACGACTTCTTCAGAATCACGGCACGCGGATCGAAGTTCTTGTAGACGCGGTGTCCGAAGCCCATCAGGCGGCTGTTGTCCTTCTTGTCCTTGGCCTTGTTGACGAACTTCTGGACGTCGCCGCCCTCGGCCTCGATGTGATCGAGCATCTCGATCACCTGCTGGTTGGCGCCACCGTGCAGCGGGCCCCACAACGCGCTGATGCCGGCCGACACGCTCGCGAACAGGTTCGCGCGCGAGCTGCCCACCACGCGCACCGTGCTCGTCGAGCAGTTCTGCTCGTGATCCGCGTGGAGGATCAGCAGCATGTCGATCGCCTTGGCGAGCACCGGATTGACGACGTAGTCCTCGCAGGGCGTGGCGAACATCATCCGCAGGAAATTCGACGAGTAGTCGAGCGCGTTCATCGGATACATGAACGGCTGCCCGATCGAGTGCTTGTACGAGTACGACGCGATCGTCGGCATCTTCGCGATCAGGCGGATCATCGACTCGCGGAGATTGTTGTCCGTTTCCGGCTGCTGGTAGAACGTGGCCAGCGCGGCGACGGCCGATGCGCACACCGGCATGGGATGCGCGTCCTTCGGGAAGCCCTCGAAGAACCGGTTGAAATCCTGGTGCACCATCGAGTGCACCGTGATCAGCTCGTGGAATTCCTTCAGCTGCGCCGCCGTCGGCAGCTCACCGTAGATGAGCAGCCAGGCCACCTCGAGGAACGTGCTCTTCTCGGCGAGCTCATCGATCGGGTAGCCGCGATACTGCAGGATGCCGCGTTCACCGTCGATGAACGTGATGGCGCTCTTGCAGGCGCCGGTGTTGCCAAAACCCGGATCCATCGTGATCGCGCCGGTCTTGGCGCGCAGCTGCGAGATATCGATTCCCGCCTCACCTTCGGAGCCGGTGGTCACGGGGAGCGCGAGAGACTTGCCGTTGTATTCCAGAGTGGCGGTGGTCGTTGGCGAGATGGTCGGCGAGGACATAACTCTATTTTTCATCTTTTCGGGCAACAGCGGAAACTTTGTTATCTAGCTTTACACTGCTTGGTGAACCCGACGTGACGCCCGGACCACCACACCCCGAGTACACGCGCCGACTGACGGACTGGGATGCCGAAATCTCGGCGTACGACCGGACGAGCCGCCGAATATCCAGCGCCCGACTGGTCACCGCCGGCATTGCGTTGATCGTTGCGGCGCAAGTGATGCGCGGCATCGTCTCGTCGTGGTGGCTGGCGGCGCCGGCGCTCGCGTTTCTGGCTCTGGTGGTGTTCCACGCGCGCGTAACTGAACAGATCGAGCGGGCGCGCCGCGCCAGAACCTGGTACGAGCGCGGCCTGGAGCGGATCGACGGCCGATGGCCCGGCCATGGACCGGATGGCGCGCGGTTTCTCGACCGTCAGCCGTTCGCCGCCGACCTGGACGTGTTCGGACCGGGCTCGCTCTTCCAACTGCTCAACACGACGCGGACCGAAGCCGGCGAGGAGACGCTCGCAAGCTGGCTTCTCGCGGGCGCGCCACCCGACGAAGTCCGGGCACGACAGGCCGCGGTCGATGATCTCCGGCCCGCCGTCGATTTCCGGGAGGCCGTGGCCGTAACGGCCGTCGGCGCCGAAACCGGCCGAACCAGCGGGTTATCGCGCTGGGCCGCCCGCACACCCGCCGGTCTCCCCCGCGCCATGGGGGCGGTCTTTGCCGTCATGGGCCTGATCAGCGCCGTGCTGGTCGTCGGCACATTCCAGTTACGGATCGATGGGCGGATGCTGGTGCTGTGGTTGCCAGTCCAGCTCGCGCTGGCGCTGACGTTCTGGCGGCGCAGCCAGGCCGCGCTGGCCCTCGTCGATGTGGCGGCGCGCGACCTCGCGCTGCTCTCCGCGGTGCTCGAGCGCATCGAGCGGCAGGACTTTCGGAGCCCGCGCCTCCGCCGACTCCACGATTCGCTCGAGACGGCCGGCGCGACGCCCTCACAGAGGATCGCAGCACTGCTCCGGCTGATCACCTGGCTTGATTCGACGAGAAACCAGATCTTCGCCCCGATCGCCTGGCTGATGATGGTGCCCTTCGTGCTGGCGGTATCGATCGATCGCTGGCATGCGCGCTACGCGACCGCCATCCCCGGATGGTTGCAGGCCGTCGGCGATGTCGAGGCGCTGGCGGCGCTGGCGACGTACGCGTACGAACACGACGACGATCCGTTCCCGACGATCGTGGACGTCGGGCCGGTCTTCGAGGCGGCTGCGCTCGGCCACCCGCTGATTCCGGAGCGCGAGGCGGTCCGCAACGACGTGGCGCTCGGCGGCGAACATCCGCATCTGCTGCTCGTGAGCGGCTCAAATATGTCTGGCAAGAGCACATTGCTGCGCGCGATCGGCGTCAATGTGGTGCTCGCGCTTGCGGGGGCGCCGGTGCGAGCCGGACAGCTGCGTCTGTCGCCGATGGCGCTCGGGACGTCCCTTCGGATCGACGATTCGCTGCAAGCCGGTCATTCGCGCTTCTACGCGGAGATCCTCCGCATTCGCGCGATCGTCGATCTCACGCGCGACTCGCCCGCCGTGTTGTTCCTGCTCGATGAAATGCTGGCCGGCACCAACTCCCACGATCGCCGCATCGGCGCGGAAGCGATCACGCGCACGCTGGTGGACCACGGCGCGATCGGTCTCGTCACGACGCACGACCTGGCGCTGGCCGAGGTGGTGCCGTCCATGGGCGGACGCGCCGCCAACGTGCACTTCGAGGATCGCATCGAAGACGGCGCGATGGTCTTCGATTACCGCATGCGTCCGGGCGTCGTCACGCACAGCAACGCGCTGGCGTTGATGCGGGCGATAGGGCTGGACGTGTAGGGACAGTCCAGGGTCCAAGGTCCAAAGTCCAGGGTCCGCCTCAGTCCAAGGTCCGGCTGGTCCTGGGTCCTAAGTCCAGTTCGTCGAGAGTCACTAAGCGCTTGAGGGCTTGCGCGATCTCGTCGTCCTGTTTGCCGCGGAGAAGCTGAAATAGCCCCCGGCCTTCAGCGGCAGTTCATCGACTGGGCGGATATCCGAGGCGTCCCAAGGCGCGGTCGAGCGCGCATGAGAGGTGCTGAGGGGTCAGGCTGACCGCCCAGTCCATCACGCCGGTGCGGCTGGGTTGCACGGTTTCGTGCGGCGATCGGAACGAGGGTTCGCCGTTG
>JAKALV010000274.1 GCA_021824055.1 Acidobacteriota bacterium | reverse complement strand
ACGCCACCACTGCGGCGAGCATCAGTGGCAACGCGGCGAGCGCGGCGGGACCGAACGCCGCTCCTTGTGTGAGCTTCAATGGAGGAAAGAGCGAAAGCATCCCTTGCGAGATCAGCATGGTCGTGCCAAGGCCAAGAATGATGCCGGCGGCGACCGGCCGCAGGCCGTCGACGAGGACCATCCGCAGAATGCCACGGCGTGCGGCTCCAAGAGCGATGCGCACGCCGATCTCGTGCGTGCGGCGAGACACCAGGTCCGACAAGACACCGTAGAGGCCGCTGATGGCAAGGATGAGGGCAAACAGACCCAGGGATCCGGCGATGCCGCTGATCATCTGTAGAGCCAGCACGGCGGGCCCGGCGAAGGCGTATCCCGTGTCAGCGGCGAGCACGGGAACCTGCGGGTCCACCTGCCGCATGGCGCGACGCATGGGGGCAATCAGACGCGTTGGATCGCCGGACGCGCGCGCGACGACGGTGACGGAAGTATCGGGATGCTGCGCCAGCGGAACATAGACGGCAAAGCCGAGCCGTCCCGTCCAGGAACTTCGCCCCGCACCGAAGATATCCGTGTCCGTTGTCGCTGCGACGCCGATGACCGTGACGAACGTATCAGTGCCGGGTCCAGTGGCGTTCGCGTGTTTCACTGACAATTGCCGGCCAACGGCATGCCCATCCGGGAAGGCGCTTTCCGCCAGGGTCTGACTGATGACGGCGACGGCCGGCGAACCGTCGCGATCGCGCTCGTCGAATGCGCGGCCATCGACGATCTTCACGCCGAGCGTTTCAAACACCGGCCCTGACACGGCCATCCAGCGTCCCCGCGCCGAACGCCCGGCCGGTGCGACCCGCACGTCTTCGGGTGTGGTCACGCTGACGCTGGCGTAGCGCGCGGTGCCGATCGGCATCGCCGACATCACCGCCGAGGATTCGGCGCCCTGAAGCCCGCTCGTCATCTGCTGAAGCGCGGCGATTTCCTGTTGCACGCGCGATGACTCGTACTGGTTGTCACTGAAATCGAGCTGCATGACGGCCAGTTTCTCGAGATCGAATCCAGGGTCGTGCTGCACGCTCGCACGCAAGTCGCTGAGACAGAGCATCGAGAACGACAGCAACAGAACAGACACGGCCACCTGGCCGGTGACGAGACTGCCGCGCATGAACCAGCGAGGCGCGGTCGAGCCGCTCCCGCCGGTCGCCATCGCGTCGCGAATATTGCCGCCGCTCTGCCGAAGCGCCGGGCCAAGGCCCACGGCGACGATCGCCAGGGCCGTGGCGAACACGGAGGCCGCGAGCACCGGCAGGTTGAGCCGTGGCTGAAGTTGCAGGGTCAGGCTGACGGCGGCGTGCATCTCGACACTGGAGCCGAACAGGCTCATGAGCCCGCGGGCGATCACGAGTCCGAGCGCCCATCCTGAACCGGCCACGATGGCACTCTCGACGAGTTGCTCTCTCACGATCCGCAGACGGGACGCACCCAGCGCCAAGCGTACCGCCACTTCCCGCCGGCGGCGCGCGGCCCGTGCGAGGGTCAGGTTGGCCAGATTGGAACATCCAACCAACAGCACCAGCACCACCGCGCCCATCAGCGCCGAGGCCAGCGGCCCTGCGACCGCATGCACGCTCTCGTGCATGCGAAGGTCGGCCATTGGGAGGACAAACCACCCAACGGGGGGCAGTCCACTCTCGGGCTTGGGATCGCGCGATGAGCGACGCGCGCGATCGCTGGACGCGATGCGCTGCGAGATCGCGGTGACCTCAGCGCGGGCGGCCTCGAGTGCCACGCCCGGTTTCAGACGAGCCTTGATCATGAGGGCGCGCCGATCGCGGTCCTCGCGGCCGGGCGCCGATCCAAACGCACCACTCACGCGGCGGCCTGCAGCCATCGAGATCCACGCCGGCGTCGGCACAATGTTGGGCATGTCCGAGCCCCTGAACCATGCGGGCGCAACACCGATGACCTGAAATGGAATTCCATGAAGTCGAATGGACTGCCCGACGATCGACGGGTCCGCGCCAAACATGCGGCGCCAGAGTCCATCGCTCAGGACGATCGCAGGCGGAGCCTGAGGTGTGTCGTCGGCCGGCTGCAGCACGCGTCCGAGCGCGGCATTGACGCCGAGCAGAGGGAAGTAGGAGCCTGAGACCATTTCGCCGAGCAAGGATTGCGATGACCCGTTGGCGATCACGGTTCCGTTGAATCGCTGCCACGCGGCCATTTCGGAAAAGGCCGTCTGGCTGGCCCTGAGGTCGTCGAAGTCATGCATCGACAGCGAGATCATCGGACCGCTCGCGCCGAAGCGCATGTCGGATTGATAAATATTGACGATCCGGTCGAGATGCGGGATCGGCTGCTGCCGAAACAGCGCCGCCTCGATGACCGAGTACACCGCCGTCGTCGATCCAATCGCGAGGGCCAGCGTGAGCACCGAGAACGTGACATAGAGCGGCGCTCGGCGGAGACGACGAAGGGCGCTGCGGACATCGTTGCCCAGAAAGCGCATCGGATGCTCTCCTTCAGTGAACGACGTGATCGCCACACCCACAATGCGTACGATCGCCGCCAAGCCGCGCGCGAAGGCGTTCACACGTGCGATGGGCTTTGACGATGCCCGGGCCTCGACCATCGCGTCGGCAACCGTCTCCTCAATGGCGCGCTGGGTGTCGGGACCGAGAGACCGAGCGAGCCGCCGCAGGAGCCGCCGCATCGCTACAGCTTTGCGCCCAGCGGCAAGTCGCCGTGCAGAATGCGTGCGGCGACAAGCGCCCGCAGACCCTGGGTGGTGGCCGCGTAGACGCGCCGCGACGGCCCCTCGCCCGGCCGCTCCTCGAGCGTAGAACTGACGAGCCCCTTGCGCTCCATTCGACCGAGCGTCACGTAAATGCTGCCGCGCTTCAGGCGGCCGCGCGACGCGGTGACGAGCTCCAGTCCATACGCATGTTCGCGAGCGGACAGCAGATCAAGCACCAGGGACTCGAGCGACGAGAGCGCCATATCTTAAGGATGGCAGTCTTACAAGATGTCAGTATGGTGTCAAGAGGATCTTGGCGCGCGATGAGGCGCAGCCGAATCCGCGCGCCGAACCGCACTACGCGCGCAGCCCCCCGCACCACGCGCGCAGCCCTCCGAACCTCGCGCGCAGTCCCCCGAACCTCGCGCGAAGCCCCCGAACCTTCACGGTTAGCGCCCTTGCGCTCTTGACGCATAATCGCTCCATGACCAAGGTCCTTCTCGCTGTGGTGGCGCTGGCGTTCGCGGCGCCGATGCTCATGACTCTGCAGGCGCAGACTCCGGATCCATTGATGGCGCGAGCGCGCCGGCTGCTCAAGGAGGCGCCGATCATCGACGGCCACAACGACTACCCGTGGGCCGTGCGCGAGAAGGGCAAGCTGGACGTGGACGCGTTCGACCTCAGAAAGCCGCAGCCGGCGCTGATGACCGACTTCGCGCGGCTGCGCGCCGGCGGCGTCGGCGGCCAGTTCTGGTCGGTGTACGTACCGGGCGATATTCAGAAGGCGTCGAACATTTCCCCCATCACCGCCACGCTCGAACAGATCGACATCGTCCATCGCATGATCGCGAAGTACCCCGACACGCTCGAGCTCGCGCTGACGGCGGACGACATCGTGCGGATCCAGAAATCCGGCAAGATCGCGTCGCTGATCGGCATGGAAGGCGGCCATTCGATC
The DNA here is from genome assembly GCA_021824055.1 of Acidobacteriota bacterium. Taxonomy (GTDB): domain Bacteria; phylum Acidobacteriota; class Vicinamibacteria; order Vicinamibacterales; family SCN-69-37; genus SCUN01. The sequence continues at coordinate 952 of JAKALV010000274.1, read as the reverse complement.
GACGGATCGGTCGGCGTGCTGCGCGACATGTACCGGCTGGGCGCGCGGTACATGACGCTCACGCACAACGTCACGCTGTCGTGGGCCGATTCGGCGATGGACGCGCCCGTGGCGCACGGCCTGACGCCGCTCGGCGAGAGCATCCTCAGGGAAATGAACCGGCTCGGCATGCTGATCGATCTCAGCCACGTGTCGGCCGAGGTGATGCAGGCGGCGCTCAACGCGTCCGCGGCGCCCGTGATCTTCTCGCACTCGAACACGCGCGCCGTGAGCGACGTGCCGCGCAACGTGCCCGACAACATCCTGCGGCAGATCCCGAAGAACGGCGGCATCGTGATGGTGACGTTCGTGCCGAGCTTCACGTCGCAGGAAGTGGCGGACTACGGCAAGAAGGACGCCGAATACCAGAAGACGCATCCCGCCCCGCACGCGACCGTGGCGCAGGTGGCCGACCACATCGACCACATCAAGACGATCGCGGGCATCGACCACATCGGCATCGGCGCGGACTTCGACGGCATCGAGGCGGTCATTCCGGGTCTCGAAGACACCTCGAAGTACCCCAACCTCATCGTCGAGCTGCTGAAGCGCGGCTACACGGACGCGGAGATCAGGAAGATCACCAACGAGAACATCCTGCGCGTGCTCCGCGGCGCGGAAGCCGTGGCGCGCAGGCACTGACCCTGAACGATGAGTCCTGCCGCCGCCGTGCTCATCGTCGCCCTCGGCGACTCGACGTCGGCGGGGACGCCGTATTTCAAGTCGCCGGTTGAGGCGCCGCCCAACGGGGAGGGCGACGCGCAGGCGCCGTTTCCCTACTGGCTTACGGCGGCGCATCCTGACTGGACGGTGCTCAACCGCGGCGTGAACGGCGAGCGCAGCGACCAGATCGCCGCGCGGTTCGATCGTGATGTCCTGGCGCACCATCCGCAGGTGGTGGTGATCATCGCCG
>JAKALV010000273.1 GCA_021824055.1 Acidobacteriota bacterium | reverse complement strand
AAAGTCGGCGTTGAGCCTGGCCATCTCGACCGCGCGCTGCGGCGGATCCACCTTCACGTACGACGCAAACGCCACGGCCTGCACGACGCCGCCGTTCTTCTTGACCGCCATGAGCAGCTCGTCGTCCATGTTGCGGCTGTGGTTGGCCAGCGCGCGCGCGCTGGAGTGCGACGCGATGACCGGCGCCTTCGACAGCCGGATGGCCTCGAGGTTCGCGCCCTTCGACGGATGCGAAAGGTCGATCATCATGCCGAGGCGGTTCAATGCCTTGATCACCTCGCGGCCCAGCGGCGACAGGCCGTTGTTGTAGAGATAGCCCTGCACCTCGCCCGTGTTCGAGTCGGCCAGCTGCGAATTGCCGTTGTGCGCGAGCGACATGTAGCGGCCGCCGCGATCGTAGAACTCCTTCACGCGCCTGATGTCGTTGCCGATCGGATAGCCGTTCTCGACGCCGATCACGACGACCTTCTTGCCCTGCCGGTGCAGCCGGATGACATCGGCCGGCGTGAGCGACAGCCCAACCTTGTCTGGCGCGATTGTCTCCGTGAGCCGATGGATGGCGTCGAACGCCACGATCGCCCGCCGATAGGCGTTCTCGTACCCTTCCGCCGTGAGCGGCCCCTGGCCGGAATACACGATCATGAACGACACGTCCATGCCGCCCTCGATCATCTTCGGCAGATTCACCTGCGTCGTCAGGCGCATGGTGTAGTTGCACGCGTCGGTGAAGTTGTTGGGGTTGATGTCGTTGTGCGTGTCGGCGGTGATCGCGCGGTTGTGAATGCCGCGGGCTTTGGCGACGAGCGCGGCCTCGGCCGCGGGCGACAACGGCGCGGGTGCGGCCTGAGCGAACAGATGGAGCGGTAGCACACCGGCCACGCCGGCGATCACAGCGGCGGCGGTCAAACGGAGCAACTTGGACATGGAATTCCTCCTGGGCGTGCGAGCGGAGGAGATTCTAACCCGTTCGAGACCGGAGGGTTTTCGAGACGAACCAGGTCCGGCTACGCACCCAACACGCGCTTTGCCTGTGCGTTGTGGCGGGCCACGTGCGCGGCGGCCCAGTTCCCCACCTGATACAGGCTGATCGGCGTGCCCACGATGGACTTCACGGTGAAGTTCGCCCGCGACTCCCCGAGGCCGGCGAGCGCATCGATCACGCGCTGCTCGGATGCGCGCAGTTTCGAAAGCGCGTCAGCCTTGCTGACATGCGCCGGCGGGTGGAAGCGGGCCGGCGCGTCGAGCTTCGCGGGCACCTCGGTGGCGATCGCGCTCCACGGCATCTCGGCAAAATCCGCGGGCGCTGGTTTCGCGGTGGGAATCGACCCATCGATCAGGCCGGCAAACGCCTCATTGGTGGCGGCCACGTGCCAGGCAACCTGCACCGCCGACCAACCGCCGTCGGCAGGGGCCTGCGTCAATTGGTCAGACGTCGCGGCATCGAGCCGCGCGAGGAAACGGGCCATCGAGTCGGTGAACGCGGCGGAGAGTTCGGCAATGCGGGCGGTGTGGGTCATGTGTCTGGCTACTTGACGAGGGTCACTTCCAACGGCTGGTCGAGACGGATACGCAAGATGGTGCCGATGGGCAGCTCGGCATTGCTGCCGTCCGTGGCGGCGATCGTGCCACCGCCGCCGATCAGGATACCGGCCAGCACGCCCTTCCCACCGCCGAGGATGCCGCCGAGAATGGCGCCAACCGTGGCGCCGGCGCCGATCCGGCCGACATCGTCGCTCATCTTGCCTTCCATCGCCTGCACGACCGATGCGCGCATCGGCGGGTGCTTGCCGCCGACGAGCATCTCGTCAAACGACAGCGTGATGCTGCCACGGCGCTCCAGCCGGCCGGCGGGCCGCACCGAGCTGACGAACCCGCGCACCAGCGTTCCCGCGGGAATCACCAGCGAGCCCGCCATGTTCATATCGACCAGCGTGGTGGCTTCGAAGCGCTGCTCCACCTTCGCGGTTTCGGAACTCAGCGAGGTCTGCAGCCGCACGTCCAACTCGGTGCCGACGGGCACGGTGATCACTTTCTCCAGTGGGTCGTCGGTGAAGATGGGCAGCGCCTTGATCGTCGACGACTGCGTCCTGACCCGGAGGGTCTCAAGGCGATCGCGCACGTCGGTCACGTCCTTCTGCGGCACGCTGCCTTCGCGGCGGAGCTTCACGCGCAGGTAGGTCAGGTCGTCCCGGATCTCGATCAGCGTCTTCTCGGACGTCATGGCGAGGCTCGGGTCCACCTTCTTTAGTGTCGTGATCTGCCGGGCGACCACATCGGCGGCGGCGTCCAGCTTGTCCAGATCAGCCGTGGTGACGGCGGTCTGCGCCCGTGCCGAGCCGGCCAGGCTCAGGCAGACGGCAAACATCGCTAAGATCTTCATAATCACTCCCTGTCTTTTGTCTGATGTCTCTATTGTCGGCCATTCGGGCCGAACTCGGTATGATCAGAATGACGATGAGCAACGCGGTTCGGCTGCATAAAACGGTGGGGGTTCGTGTGGGCCCTTCGTCCGGCTCGGGGCCGGGCGTCATGGTGGGCGGCGGCGCGCCGGTCGTGGTGCAGTCCATGACGATGACGGACACGGCGGACGCGAAGGCTACGGCGCAGCAGTGCATCGAGCTGGCGGGGGCCGGATCGGAGCTTGTGCGCGTCACGGTGAACACGCCCGAGGCGGCCGCGGCCGTGCCCGAGATCAAGCGGCGCATGCTCGATGCGGGCTGCACGGCGCCGCTGATCGGCGACTTCCACTACAACGGGCATCTGCTGCTGACGCGCTATCCGGAGGCGGCGCGCGCGCTCGACAAGTACCGCATCAACCCCGGCAACGTCGGCACGGGCAAGCGACGCGACGAGCAGTTCTCGATGATCTGCGCCGTGGCGGTCGAGAACCGGAAGCCCGTGCGCATCGGCGTCAACGGCGGCTCGCTCAACCAGGAGCTGGTCATGGCGAAGATGCAGGAGAACACCGACCGGCGGCTGGGCATGACGTCCGAGGAAATCATCAACGAGTGCATGGTGCTGTCGGCGCTGCAGTCGACGGACCTGGCGCTCGAGTGCGGCCTCCGCAAGGATCAGATCATCATCTCGTGCAAGCTCTCGCGGCCGCGCGACCTCATCGCGGTCTATCGCGACCTGGCGAAGCGGACGTCGCAACCACTGCATCTCGGCCTCACGGAAGCCGGCATGGGCACAAAGGGCGTGGCCTCGTCCGCCGTCGCGCTCGGCATTCTGCTCAATGAAGGCATCGGCGACACGATCCGCGTGTCGCTCACGCCGCGGCCCGGTGGCGACCGGCGCGAAGAGGTCTACGCCGCCTGCGAGATTCTGCAGGCGCTGGGACTGCGCTCGTTCTCGCCGTCGATCACCGCCTGCCCCGGCTGCGGGCGCACGACCTCGTCCACGTTCCAGGAGTTGGCGGAACGCGTGCAGGGTTACGTGCGCGAGATGATGCCGGCGTGGAAGACCGCGCATCCGGGCGTGGAAACGATGACGGTGGCCGTCATGGGCTGCATCGTGAACGGCCCCGGCGAGTCGAAGGCGGCGAACATCGGCATCTCGCTGCCGGGCACGGGCGAGTCGCCGAACTGCCCCGTCTACATCGATGGCGAGCACGCGATGACGCTGCGCGGCAACTATGACGAGCTCGCGACCGCGTTCCAGAAGCTGGTGGACGACTACGTGGAGCGAAAATACCCGGCGAGACGTTCGTAGGCCCTACGACTGCAACGCCGACGGTCTGGTTACGAGACTGACGAGATACCCGACGCTCACGCAGACGGCCGTGCCGACGAGCACGTACCACGTCCAGGCGAGCGGCGTCTGGAACTTGATCCAGGTCATCACCGCCAGCGACACGGCCATGCCGGTCATCACGCCGATCTGATTCGCCCGTCGTGTCAGGACGCCCAGCAGAAACGCCCCCAGCATCGGGCCGTAGACGCATGACGCAATCGCCAGGCCCGTCGTGAACACCGATCCCCACTTGCGCGCGAGCACCGCGATGCCGATGAGCACCAGGCCCCAGGCCGCGGTGCACCATCGCGACAGATTCAGCAGATGCGCCTCGGTCGCCTTCGGCCCGGCCAGCGGCCGGTAGAAGTCAATGATGGTCGTCGACGCGAGCGAGTTGAGCGAGCCGCTCAGGTTCGACATCGCGGCGGCGAAGATCGCGGCAATCACGAGCCCCGACACGCCGTGCGGCAGATTCTGCACGATGAACGTCGGGAAGATCTCGTCATTGCTGATGAGCGCGGGCGCCGGCGTGGACTGGTAGTACGCGTAGAGCATCAGGCCGACGCCGAGAAACAGCACGAACTGCGCCAGGACGATGACGCCGCTCATGACGAGCGCCTTCTGGCTGTCGCGCAGGTTCTTGCACGTGAGCAGCCGCTGCACCAGCAACTGGTCCGTGCCGTGACTGGCCGTCGTCAGGAACGCCCCGCCGATCAGGCCCGCCCAGAACGTAAACGGCATCGTGACGTCCCACGAGAACGACACCAGCTGCAGCTTGCCGGCATGCGCGGCCACGTCCAGGATGCCGGTCATGCCGCCGGGCGTGAGGTGCACCAGTTCCCACGCGGCGAGGAGCGAGCCGCCGATGTAGATCACGAACTGAATCAGGTCGGTCCAGATGACGGCGCCGATGCCG
>JAKALV010000272.1 GCA_021824055.1 Acidobacteriota bacterium | reverse complement strand
CCCCAACTCGTTAACTCGTTAACTCGTTAACTCGTTAATTCGTTAACTCGTTAATTCGTTAACTCGTTAACTCGTTAATTCGTTAATTCGTCACTTCTTTCCTGTCTTGTCCTGCCAGTCCTCGAACGTGCCTTTCCAGTCTTCGATCTCGCCGTTGTCGAAGCTCCAGATGCGCGTGCCGACTTCGTCCATCACGTCTTCGTCGTGCGTGACGATGAGGACGGTGCCTTCGTATTTCTGCAGCGCGATGTTGAGCGCGTTGATCGATTCCAGGTCGAGGTGGTTCGTCGGCTCGTCGAACACGAGGAAGTTCGGCTTCTGCAGCATGATGCGGCAGAAGAGCAGCCGGGCGGTTTCACCGCCCGACAACGCCTCGGTGGGCTTCAGGCCTTCTTCGCCGGTGAACAGCATCTGACCCAGCAGTCCGTGAATGTCCTGGCGATGCGCGTCGGGATCCCATTGGTGCAGCCATTCGACCGCGGTCAGGCCCTTCTTGATCAGGCCGGTCGCGTCCTGCGGAAAGTAGCCGACCGACACTTCGTGGCCCCATCGGACGGTGCCCTCGTCGATGTCGCCGGGTGAGGGCAGCAGGCCCGGGGCGTCGGCCAGCAACGCCTTCAGCAAGGTGGTCTTGCCGACGCCGTTGCGGCCGGTGAGGACGACCTTCTCGCCGCGGGGAACGATCGCGCTGAAATGATCCACCGCCGAGGCGCCGCCGTAGGTCTTGGTCACGTTCTCGAACTCGAGCGCCACCTTGCCCGACGGACGGTTCATCGTGAACTTGATGAAGGGGCGCTGAATGTTCGATCGCGCCAGTTCGGTGGTCTGCAGCCGTTCCACTTCCTTCTTGCGCGACATCACCTGGCTGGCGCGCGTGCCGGCCGAAAACCGCGCGATGAAGTCCTGCAGCTGTGAAATCTTCTTCTCGCGCTGTTCGTTCTCCGCCTCGATGCGCGACCGCACCTGCGTCTTCGCGAGCACCATGTCGTCGTACCCGCCGGTGTAGGTGATGATCGTCTGGTAGTCGATGTCGGCGATGTGCGTGCAGACGGCGTTCAGGAAATGCCGGTCGTGCGAGATCACGATGAGCGTGCCGTCGTAGCGCACGAGGAAGTCGCGCAGCCAGTGGATCGACTCGAGGTCGAGGTGGTTGGTCGGTTCGTCGAGCAGCAGCGCTTCGGGATGGCCGAACAGCGCCTGCGCGAGCAGCACGCGGACCTTCTGGCCGCCCTGCAACTCCGCCATCTTCCTCTGGTGAAGTTTGTTCGGGATGTCCAAACCCTGCAGAAGGATGGCGGCGTTGGCTTCCGCTTCGTAGCCGTCCTCCTCGCCCACGATGCCTTCGAGCTCGCCGAGGCGCATGCCCTCGGCGTCGGTCATGTCGGCGGACTTCTCGTAGAGCGTTTCGCGTTCCTGCAGCGCGCTCCACAGGCGCTTGTTGCCCATGATGACCGTGTCGGCGACCGTGAACTTGTCAAACGCGAACTGGTCCTGACGCAGCACGCCCAGCTTGTCAGGGACGACGACCGTGCCCTTCTGGGGCGGCTGGTCGCCTGTCAAGAGCCGCATGAACGTGGTCTTGCCCGAGCCGTTCGGCCCGGTGAGGCCATAGCGGCGCCCGGCCGAGAACGTCGTGGTGACGTCCTCGAAGAGGATCTTGTTGCCGAAGCGCATGGACACGTTCTGGACGGAAATCACAATCCGTCATTGTACTCATACCTGCGTCGTCCAAGGTCCCCCGTCCAAGGTCCAAGGTCCGCCTTCGTCCAAGGTCCCTGGTCCAAGGTCCGGCTGGTTCTTGGTCCGATGTCCGGCGTGTGTTTCAATCGTGGTGATTGGCCGGCTTCAGGTGCTCAGCACCCGGCAGGGCACCGATCAAGCTGGCCGGATCGTGGATCAGCATCGGCAGGTGCTGCGGGCAGATGTGGTAGCTCGCGTCGAGGTACTCCAAACGGATAAGCGGAGTCTCCCGGCTGGTGAGGCCGCAGGCGAGGCACGTGGCGTCGAGGGCTGGCGTTGACATGCCTTGATCGTATTACCGATGTCCGCGGCTGGTAGAGAACGGAAAGGGTTTTCTTCACGTTCTCCACGTGCTTCACGGTGAGCGGGTCTTGGCCAGTGTCACAATGTCCGCGTGCTGACCTCCGCCCGCGTCAAGGCCCTCGCGACAGAGCGCGGCTTCGACTTGTGCGGCATCGCGCGCGCCGAGCGGCATCCGAAGCTCGCCCGGCTGGCTGAGTGGATCGCGCAGGGCTACGCCGGCGAGATGGCGTATCTGGCAGGCTCGCTTGACGAGCGGCTGGATCCCGCGATCGCGCTGCCGACCGCGAAGTCGATCATCTCCGTGGCCGTCGTCTACAACACGAACCAGCCGTACTCGGCGACGCTGGCCGACCCCGAGCGCGTGGCGATCGCCCGATACGCGTGGGGCGACGACTATCACGAGGCGCTGCGACAGCGGCTGCGCGGCCTGCTGACGGCGCTCGCCGCGGAGGCAGGCGCCGGCTTCGAGGCATTGACGTCGGTGGACCATGAAGCGATTCAAGAGCGGGTGTTCGCCGAAGCGGCGGGGCTGGGATGGATCGGGAAGAACACCTGCCTGATCAATCCAGAGCTTGGATCGTGGCTGTTCCTGGGCGAGATCATCACCAACGCCGAGCTCGAGCCCGACGCGCCGATTGCCGACCACTGCGGCACGTGCACGCGCTGCATCGAGGCGTGCCCGACCGAGGCGATTCACGCGGTACCGACTGGGCAGCCCTACTCGATCGACGCCACGCGCTGCCTTTCGTACCTCACGATCGAGACGCGCGGCGAGATCGACCCCGCGATGCAGCCGACGGTGACGCAGCAGATCTACGGCTGCGATATCTGCCAGGACGTCTGCCCGTGGAATCGCAAGGCGGCGGTCAGCGACGATCCGGCGTGGCAGCCGCGTGAAGGGCTCGCGTTCCCGCTCCTGGCCCGCCTCGCCGCCATGAGTGACGCGGAATGGAGCGCGAAGCTGAAGGGCAGCGCCATGAGGCGCGCGGGGCTCGCGCGGATCCGGCGGACCCTGCGCTACGCGTCGGCCAACCGGAGATAAGATCGAACCATGGCGCTCGCGCCCTGCTTTCTGTTGTCGATGCCGCAACTGCTGGATCCGAATTTCTCGAAGTCCGTCATCCTGCTATGCGATCACTCCGCCGAGGGAGCGTTCGGACTGATCGTCAATCACCCGTCGCAGTACCTCGCGGCCGAGGCCGTGCAGATGCAGCCCGAACTCGAGGCTCCCAATGACATGCCGCTCCTGATCGGCGGCCCGGTGGAGCCGCAACGCGGCTGGATTCTGACCAGCCGCGCGCCGGAGATGCCCGGTCTCGAAGGTGAACAGCGCCCGGACGGCATCCTCTCGAAGGAAATCGGCGCCGGCCTGTACCTGTCGGCGTCGCCCCTGCTGCTGCGCCGCGTGATTCAGGCGCACCCGATTCCGCGCCGCACGGTGGTGCTCGCGGGCTACGCCGGCTGGGGCCCCGGGCAACTCGACGAAGAGCTCGCGCAGTCGGCCTGGCTCATCGCGCCGGTCGAACTCGATCTGGTGTTTGAGATTCCCCCAGCGGCCTGCTGGGACATGGCGATGAAACGGCTGGGCGTCGACCCCCACTTCCTGCAAGCAGGCAGCGGAGTTCACTGAGTCCAGAGTCCAGGGTCCAGGGTCCAGGGTCCAGAGTCACGAACTTGGACCCTGGACCCTGGACTCTGGACTCTGGACTACACGTTACTTATCTGCAACGGCGTCGAGTCCGAGTCTCTTCGCCTCGACGTTGAACGCGACGAGATCCTTCGTGAGGACGGCCGCGAGCTTGTCGGTCTGCACCTTCAGCTGCGCCGTCAGGTCGGCGAAGATCTTCGGCGCTTCGGTCGTCGGACGGCCGTCGCCGTTGCCGACCATCGACAGCAGGCCCGCCAGCCAGTTGTTGATCTTGATCGGGTAGTTGAGCGGATCCTGCCCGCTCTGGTTCTTCACCTGATAGATCTCGCCTTCCACCGCGCTCATGTTGGCCACGAGCGCGTCGCCCGCGGCTTTCAGCTTCGCGTCGCCGTTCGACTTGCCTAACCGATCCGCGACCTGGCTCTTGATGCTCCGAATCCTGATCACCGTGTTGTTCGCTTCGCTCGTCTTGTCGCGAACCTGGATGAGGAAGTTGAACTGCTCGATCATGTCGGCGTCCGTGGCCATGTGCAGCGGATTGCGCTCCACGATCAGCGGCTGCGTTAATGTCTTGCCGTCGACCGTGAGCTTCACCGTGTAGGTCCCGGGAGGCGCCATCGGACCGGTGACGCTGCCGCCCCACAGGATCATGCCGGGAAACGACGTCGCGTCGGGGTAGCGCATGTTCCATGACGCGCTGTTGAGTCCGGCGCTCAGCGAGAGCGGCATCGCAAAACCGCCGCCGCGCCCGCCGCGTCCACCACCACCTGCGGCGGCGGCCGGCGCCGTCGGGGCCGCCGCGCCACCGGTCAGCGTGCGAATGACCGTGCCTTTGCCGTCGATGAACTCGAGCGTCAGCGACTGCGCGGGCTTGCGCAGGATGTACTGCACGGTGGCCTGGCCGTAGGAGCGAATGGCGTTGTTCGGCTTCAACAGGACCGCGTCGCCGTTCATCACCGCCA
>JAKALV010000271.1 GCA_021824055.1 Acidobacteriota bacterium | reverse complement strand
GATCTGAACCCCGCCGCCCGACCCGTCAGCCGCGCGCCCGCCGCGATCGGAATCGGCGCGCCGCCGGGCGACAACCCGATGCGCCGGCTGAAGAACAGCAGCAGATCCTCGTCGGGCGAGGGCGTCGGATTGATGCGGTTGTTGCGCGCCGCGTCGCCAACGTAGAAGAGCCCGGCGTTTTCGAGGAAGAACCCGCGCTTCTCCGGAAAGAACTGCGAGAACTGCGTCAGGTTGACCGTCTGTTCGTCGGCTTCAGCCTGAGCGAAATCGGGCCGGCCGGTGATATCGAGCGTGAGGGCCGGGGTGACGCCGTATTTCAGGTCGATGCCCGCATCAAGACTGTGATCGAACGCGGTTCCCCCGGTCGGCCGTACGCTGCTGCCGAGCAGGAACGGTTTGACCTGCAGATTGCGGCCCGGCTGAGCCTCGGTCAGCCCATCGATGGTGCCCGCGAGCGATACGCGCGCCAGCGTGTAGGCGCGAGGCACCGGCGCCCAGTAGTCGACCTCGTTCTTCCGCCGCAGGTGACGGCCGAAGTTGACGCCCCACGCCGGCCCGCCGACCTCGAATCGCAGCGACCGAAACGGGATCGCCATTTCCACGGTCCACCCGTCGCGCACGATCGCGGTTTTCACGAACCAGACGGCGTCCCAGCTGACGTTTATGTCCTTGCCTTCATTGGTGACCTGCTGGTCGGCGTGCGCGCCCGCGGGGTTGGTCGCGAACTCGAACCCGTTGCGCCGGTCGCCAAACGTATCGAGGATCACTTCGAAGCTGTCCTCATCGCCGATGGGAAAGTCCTTGCGGAGGGTTGTCACCACCGGCTTGTGGCCGGGCGCGTCGTGGCAATAGGCCGCGATATAGAGGGTGTCCTTGTCGAACGCCAGCCAGACATCGGTCTTCTGGGTAGCCGGCTGGCCGGTCTCTGGTTCGCTCTGAACAAAATTCGAGGTTGGCGGGTTTTGTCGCCACACCTCGTCGTTCAGCGCGCCATCGAGCACGACGGGCGTCTTCACCGGCACGGCGCGAAGGTGGGGCGGGCCGGATTCGGCCGGTATGGTCGTGGGCGCCTGAGCCCAGGCCGTTGTTGCCGTGAGTGCGAGGCAAAGGAGGAGGAGGAGAATCGGAGCAGGGCTCCGGCGTCGGCGAATGGTCACGAGGGTGGTAAGTATAAGATAAGAAATCCGATGACCCGTCTGACGCGCGAATCGGCTCTCGATCTGTACCTCCATGCCCCGACCGCCGAGCTCGGCCGCATGGCCGATGCCGTCCGGCGTCAGAAGCATCCCGAAGGCGTCGTCACGTACATCATCGATCGCAACGTGAACTACACGAACGTGTGCGTGGCCCGGTGCAAGTTCTGCGCGTTCTATCGCGAAGTGGGCTCGAGCGAAGGCTACACCCTGGGTTTCGACGAGATCTACGCCAAGATCGAAGAGACGATGAGCCTGGGCGGCGGCCAGTTATTGCTGCAGGGCGGGCACAACCCGGACGTGCCGTTGCAGTGGTATCTCGATCTGTTTCGGAACGTGAAGGCGCGCTATCCGTCGTTCCGGCTGCACGCGCTGTCTCCACCTGAAGTGATCCACATCACCCGTCTGTCCGGATTGCCGGTGGCCGAAGTGATTCGGCAGCTCATTGGCGCCGGGCTCGACAGCATTCCGGGCGGGGGCGCCGAGATCCTCGTCGATCGCGTGCGCAAGCTGCTCAACTGCTACAACAAGGCCACCGCCGACGAATGGCTGGGCGTGATGCGCGAGGCCCATCGCGCGGGTCTGCGCACGACCGCGACGATGATGTACGGCACCGTCGAAACGGTGGAGGAACGGCTCGAGCACATGTTCCGCCTTCGCGAGCTGCAGGACGAGACCGGCGGCTTTACCGCGTTCATCGCGTGGAGCTATCAGCCCGAGCACACGGAGCTGGGAGGCCAGGAAGCCACGGGCGTCGAGTATCTGCGCACGCTCGCGCTCGGGCGCCTGGTGCTCGACAACTTCGACAACCTGCAGGCGTCGTGGGTGACCCAGGGCGGCAAGGTCGGACAGATGAGCCTGGCGTACGGCGCCAACGACATGGGCAGCGTGATGATCGAAGAGAACGTGGTCCGCGCCGCCGGCGCCGAGTACTGCATGGATGAGTACGAGGTCGTGCGCAACATTGAACGTGCCGGCTTTGCCGCCAGGCGCCGCAACATGCACTACGAGATTCTCGGCGGACCGGTCTTCCGGGATCGCGAGGTGCCGCGGATGCTCGAGCTGGCCGTGGCCCGCGCCGACGGACGCGGCGGCGAGGCTGGCGATCTAAGCAGCTATGCGGCGCGCAGCGCGGCCGCCAAACGCGCGCGCGCCACCGAGTAGGCGAACGACGTGACCATCTACCGCGCCCGCTGGGTGTTACCCATCGATGCGCCGCCCATCGAACATGGATTCGTCGCCGTCGCCGACGGACGCATCGTGTCCGTCGGCCGTGGCGTGCCGGAGACCGATGGGCGCGCGCCGATCGAGGATCTCGGCGACGTTGCGGTGATGCCGGGCCTGGTCAACGCGCACACGCACCTCGAGTTGAGCTGGATGGCGGGCCTCGTGCCGGCCAAGCCGTCCATGGACGAGTGGATCCGCGCGCTGCTCGACGTGCGCCGCGCGGGGCCGCCGGGCGGCGACGGCGATGTGGCGAAAGCCGCGTTGGAAGCGATGGCGGTGATGCGCGAGACGGGCACCGTGCTCGTCGGTGATATCTCAAACACACTGCTGACGCCCGGCCTGCTGGCGGCATCCGGACTGCGCGGCGTCGTGTTTCACGAGCTGATGGGATTCGCCGGCGGGGATTCGGCGCAGGTGGTCCGCGCCGCCCTCGAGCGGATCGGCGAACACAAGGCCCTGCCCGTTGAGCTGTCCGTTGTCGCCCACGCGCCGTACTCGGTGTCGCCGGATCTGATCGCCGAGATCGCGCGCGCCCGACGAACCGCGCCGCTGGCGATCCATCTGGGCGAGTCGGCCGAAGAGATCGAGTTTGTGGCCACGGGTCGCGGGCCGATCCGCCGGATGCTCGAGCATCTCGGCGTGTGGTCAGACGACTGGCCTGTGCCGGGCTGCGATCCCGCCGAGTACGTGGATCGGCTGGGGTACCTGCAGCCGGGCACGCTCGTGGTGCACGGCGTGCACTTGCCGCCGGCGGCGATCGAGCGGATTCGCCGGCGCGGCGCGGTGCTCGTCACCTGCCCGCGCTCGAATCGGTGGGTGGGTGCCGGCTCGCCGCCGCTTGCCGCGTTCTACGCCGCAGGCGTGCCGGTGGCGATTGGCACCGACAGTCTGGCGTCGGCGCCATCGCTCGACATGTTCGACGAACTGGCGGAAGCCCGCCGCATCGCGCCCGGTGTGCCGGCTTCCGTGCTGGTCGATAGCGCCACGCGCACCGGGGCTGCCGCGCTCGGCCTGGGCGCTGAGTACGGAACGATCACGCCTGGGAAGCGGGCGGCGCTGATCGCGGTCAGGGCGCCGGCTGGCACGCACGATGTGGAAGAATACCTGGTTGGTGGAGATGTTGACGCGGCTGCAGACGTACGCCTCGTTCGTGCGGATTAGTCACACGGTGTTCGCGCTGCCGTTCGCGCTCGTGGGCGCGCTGCTGGCGGCCCGGGCGAGCGTCGCGCCGCCGTGGTCGTGGACCCGCGTGGGATGGATCCTGGTCTGCATGCTCATGGCCCGCAGCGCGGCGATGGGCTTCAACCGCCTGGCGGATGCCGCACATGATGCGCGCAACCCGCGTACCGCGATGCGTGAACTGCCGAGCGGCCGCATGGCGCGCGGTGAAGCGATCGTGTTCGTGGTGGCGGCCTCGCTGCTGTTCATGGCGAGCGCCTGGATGGTGAGCCCGCTCTGTTTCGCGCTCGCGCCGGTCGCGCTCGCGATCGTGTTCTGGTATTCGCTCGCGAAGCGCTATACCCATTACGCGCAGATGTTCCTGGGGCTTGCGATGGCCGTCGCCCCCGTCGGCGGTTGGATCGCGATGGGCGGCCCGCTGTCGCCGGTGCCGTTTTTTCTCGGTGTGGCGATCGGCACGTGGGTCGGAGGATTCGACGTGCTCTACGCGTGCCAGGACTACGACGTGGACCGGCGCGAAGGCATGCGATCGGTTCCGGTCCGATTCGGTATTCCAGGCGCGCTGCGGTTTTCACGTGTGCTCCATGTGATCACCGTGGCCTCGCTGGTCCTCGTGGGGGTCGTGGCCGGGCTCAGCACCGTCTACACCGCCGGCGTGGCCGGCGTAGCCGTCCTCCTGCTGTACGAACAGTCGCTGGTGCGCGCGGACGATTTGTCGCAGGTGAAGCGCGCATTCGACCTCAACGGCTGGGTCGGCATGCTGTATCTCGCGACGACGGCGTTTGCGGTGGCCGGGCGATGAGCGGCCGGCGCATTGCGGTGGCGGTGACGGGCGCGAGCGGGGCGATCTACGCCGCGCGCACCATTGCGGCGTTGCTGGCGGAGGGCTGTCAGTTGGAGCTGGTCTTCAGCGACTACGGCCGCCGTCTCATGCTTGACGAACTGGGGCCGGACGCCAAGGTCGAACGCCTGGCCGAGATGCTGGTCGAACGGTACGGCGCCGACGCGCGGCGCGGGTCGTTCATCGTCCACAACAACAAGGACCTCGGCGCGACGCTGGCGAGCGGCAGCC
>JAKALV010000270.1 GCA_021824055.1 Acidobacteriota bacterium | reverse complement strand
GATGGACGGGCTCGGCAGTTCCCCGGTCAGCAGCAGGTAAATCGCCTCGCCAAAGCTGATGCGGCCCATGATCTCGTCGAACGGGTAGCCGCGCAGCAGAATGCGATTCGGGCCGATTTCAGTCAGCGATGTGCGCCAGTCGGTCATGCAAGGTCCGCTAGACGGTGCCGTAGAGCCGGTCGCCGAAATCGCCAAGTCCCGGCAGGATGAACTTGTGGGCGTTGAGTTCGCGGTCGATCACGGGCGTGTACACGTGAACGCCCGGGTGGGCGCGCTCGACTTCCGCAATGCCCTCGGGGGCGGCGACGATGCAGATGAGCCGGATGTCCCGGGCGCCGGCGCGCTGGAGCATGGTGATGGCGGCCACGGCGCTGCCGCCGGTGGCCAGCATCGGATCGATGATCAGCGCGGTCGAGTGCGAAAGATCGGGAGGCAGCTTCTTATAGTACTGCGAGGCCACCGCCGTCTGCTCGTCGCGCTGAAGGCCGATGTGGCCGACGCGCGCATACGGCAGGATCTCGAGCACCGCTTCCAGCATGCCGAGGCCGGCGCGCAGCACGGGCACCACAACGACATCGGCCTGAAGCTGGCGGCCCGTGGTGGCTTCAAGCGGTGTCTCGATGTCCACCTCCGCGGTGGGCAGCGCCCGGGTCGCCTCCGCCGCGAGGATCAGGCTGATCCGGTGGGCCAGTCTCCGGAAGTGGCTGGCGCGGGTCGTCTTGTCACGCAACGACGCCAGAGCGTCCTGTGCGACCGGATGATCGATGACATGTACGGGCACGCTCGTGAATATACACCGCGCCGTGCCGCGCCGCGTGGCGCGCCTGGAGATAGAATCGTGCGCGATGCGCTCTCTCCGTTTGCTCCTGCCTGCGGCCGCGCTGCTGGCCGCCACCGTGGCGCTCGTGTCCGTGACCCATGGACAGGCGCGCACCCCCGTCACGCTGATCGTGACCGGCGGCACCGTCATCACCCAGGATGCCGCGCGCCGCGTGATCCCGGATGGCGCGGTGGCGATCGATCACGATCTGATCGTCGCCGTGGACACGTCCGAGGCGATCGGCGCGAAGTACGACGGCGCGGAGGTGATCGACGCGCGCGACCAGGTGATCATGCCCGGACTGATCAACACGCACGGGCACGCCGCGATGGTGCTCTACCGCGGCCTGGGCAGCGACCTCGCCCTGATGGACTGGCTGAACAAGTACATCTTCCCGGCGGAACAGAAGACGGTCTCGCCCGACTTCGTGCGCATCGGCACCCGGCTGGCCGCGCTCGAGATGATCGAGTCGGGCACGACCACCTTCACCGACATGTATTACTTCGAAGGCGATGTCGCCGAGGCGACGCGCGAGTCGGGACTGCGCGCGGTGCTCGGCGAAAGCGTGATCAAGTTTCCCGTTGCCGATGCCGCCACGCCGGAAGAAGGCCTGGCGCGCGCGGAAGCGTTCATCCAGCAGTGGAAGGGCGACCCGCTTGTGACGCCCGCGGTGGCGCCGCACGCGCCGTACACGCTCGAGCCGGCCACCCTGAAGGCCGTGCGCGCGCTGGCGAACAAGTACGACGTGCCGATGCTGATTCATCTCGCGGAGACGCAGGACTAAGTCAAGGAGATCGGCGCGCGGTTCCACCTGTCGCCCACGAAGTTCCTCGACTCGTTGGGCGTGTGGAACGGCAAGTCGGTGGCGGCGCACGCCATCTGGGTCGACGACGCGGACATGGACATTCTCGCGAAGCGCGGCGTGGGACTGTCGCACAACCCCGAGAGCAACATGAAGCTCGCGAGCGGCACCGCGCCCGTGTTGAAGTGGCTCACGCACGGGATTCATGCCGGCATCGGCACCGACGGGGCCGCCAGCAACAACGACCTCGACATGTTCGAGGCCATGCGCGTGACGGCATTCCTGCACAAGCTGGCGAACATGGATCCGCGCGCGATGCCGGCGTCCATGGCGCTCGACCTGGCCACGCGCGGCGGCGCCGACGTCCTCGGCATGAGCCAGAAGATCGGCAGCCTCGAAGTGGGGAAGCAGGCGGACGTGATTACCGTGACCATGGACGGCGCGCGGCAGACACCGGTCTACGATCCCGTGGCGCAGCTCGTCTACGTTAACCGCGGCGACGATGTGCGGAACACGATCGTGGCCGGGAAGGTGTTGATGAGAAACCGTCACGTGACCACGCTGCGCCGCGCCGATGTGCTGCGCGACGCGCGGGCGATGGCCGAACGCGTGAGGAGCGCGGTGAAATGAAACAGCCGGGGACATTTATCGATCAGGCGCGGATCGCGGCGCGCATCGCGGAGCTGGGCGCCGAGATCCGGCGCGACTGCGGCCCCGACACGCCCGTGCACCTGATCGCCGTGCTGAAAGGCGCGTTCGTGTTTCTCGCGGACCTGGTCCGCCAGATCAACGGGCCCGTCACGCTCGATTTCATCGCCGTCTCGAGCTACGGCGGAGGCACCTCGTCCTCAGGTCAGGTGCGCCTGCTGAAAGACCTCGACCGCAGCCTCGAGGGCCGCCACGTCATCATCGTCGAGGACATCGTCGATACCGGACTGACGCTGTCGTACCTGCAGGAAATCCTGCACGCGCGGTCGCCCAAATCGCTGAAGACCGCGTGTCTGTTGAGCAAGCCGTCGCGACGCAAAGTGCAGGTGCCGGTCGAGTACATCGGCTTCACGATCGACGACCGGTTTGTCGTCGGCTACGGCCTCGACTTCGACGAGCACTACCGGGAGCTGCCCTACATCGGGGTCATGGACGGAGGGGAGTAGTGGCGGTGCGGAAGTTCGGCATCATCACGGAAGCCGATGCGCGCGGGATCGAGCCGGGCTCGACCGTCGAGCTCGAGAAGGGCGGGCACGTTACGCCGCTGGCGCAGGACACGCTGCGTGCCCGGCGCGTCACGGTGGTGCCGGCCGGCTCGGTGGATCCGTCGCTGCCGGCGGACCTGGCACCCGTGTCGCCGGTGCAGCGCGTGGCGATCGGCTCGGATCACACCGGCGTGGCGCTGAAGTCCGCGCTGATCGCGTATCTCAGGCCGAGAGGCATCGCGGTGAACGATCTCGGTACCACCGGCACCGACGCCGTGGACTATCCGGATATCGCGGCGGCTGTCGCGAAGTCCGTGACGCGCCGCGAATCGGATGCGGGGATCGTGATCGACGGGGCCGGCCTGGGCTCGGCGATGGCGGCCAACAAGATCCGCGGCGCGCGCGCCGCGATGTGCACGACGGTGACGCTGGCCCGGTACGCGCGCGAGCACAACGGCGCGAACGTCCTCGCGCTGGGCGCCACGCTGATCGACGCCGCCGAGGCGCGCGACATCGTCGAGATGTTTCTGACGACGCCCACGCGCGAGCCGCGGTACCTGCGCCGGCTGCTGAAGGTGCGCCGGTTGGAGGAGAGCTTCTGATGCGCCTCGAATCGATCGATCTTGCCCGCCTCATCACCATCATCGCGGAGGAAGTGCGCGCGGCGTCGGCCAAGCCGGTCGTGCGCTGCGCGTGCCATTCGGTCAACGAGGATTGCTGCCCGTCGAATCTGCAGGGCGTGATCGACGCCGGCGCGGCGCGGCTCGGCATGCACGCTACGGGCGGGGCTCCGCAGGGCGTGGCGGGCTACATCGACCACACGCTGCTCAAGCCGGATGCGTCGCGGCAGGATATCGAGAAGCTGTGCCGCGAGGCGGCGGAGTTCAAGTTCGCCACGGTGTGCATCAATCCGGCCTGGGTCGCCACGTGCGCGTCGCTGCTGCGGAACACGCCGGTCGGCGTCTGCACGGTGGTGGGATTTCCACTGGGCGCGACCACGCCCGACGTGAAGAACTACGAGACGCGGCGCGTGATCTTCGACGGCGCGCGCGAAGTGGACATGGTGATCAACATCGGCGCGCTGAAGTCGAACGACCTGCGCCTGGTGGAGAAGGACATCGAGGCCGTGACGTCCGCGTGCCGCGAGGCCGGCGTGACGAGCAAGGTGATCATCGAGGCGGCGTACCTGACCGATGAAGAGAAGGTGGTCGCGTGCACGCTGTCGAAGGCGGCCGGGGCGGATTTCGTCAAGACGTCCACCGGCTTCGGGCCGGGCGGCGCCACGGTGAACGATGTCGCGCTGATGCGGCGCGTGGTGGGCGAGGACATGGGCGTGAAGGCTGCCGGCGGGGTGCGCGACCTCGAGGGCCTCAAGGCCATGGTCGCCGCCGGCGCCAGCCGCGTCGGCGCGAGCGCCGGCGTGAAGATCGTGCAGCAGTCGCGCGGCGACGCCACGGCTGAAGGCAAGGCCTCAGGGTACTAGATTACGTTGGCACCATCTTCTGCGCCACGCGGAGGTCGATGCCGCGCCGGGCAAATTCCCTGGTCACGCGCCGGCGCAATTCGCGCGCGACGTCCCACTGGCGCGGCGGCACCGTCTTGATGCGGGCGCGAATCGCGATGCCGGCGGCGCCAATCGTCTCGATGCCGAACACTTCGAGCCCGTCAAGGACCGCGCTCTGCCACTGGGCGTCCGAGCGCAGGGCGGCGCCGATCTCGGTGAGCGCGTCGATCGCCGCGTCGGCGTTCTGTTCGACCGGCACCTGCACGTCGATGACGGCGTACGCGTAATCCTTGGTCAGATTGGCCGTCGTGGTGATCGAGCCGCACGGAAAGATGTGCACGGCGCCGCGGACGTCA
>JAKALV010000269.1 GCA_021824055.1 Acidobacteriota bacterium | reverse complement strand
TCCCGCTCCCGGCGCCACGCCCTTGCGGTACGCGAGCCACGTCGACGACTCTTCGGGCAACTTGAAGCTGCCGATGCGCTCAACGGTCGTCACCGTGCCGTCGGACAGCGTCATGATGCCGAGCGAGTTGCGATCGGACTCCGCGCTGTCCGCGCCACCGCGTCCGCCCGCGCGTCCCGCCGCGGGCGCCGGCGCGGCGCCGCCCGCGCCCTCGCCCTCCGCCGCCGTCTCCGATTTGGGCGGAACGATCGTGAACACGACGAACTTGCCGTCGGGCGTGATCTGCGGATTCGTGCCGCGCGGATGCCGGAATTCCTGGCCGCTCTTCAGATTCCGCACGACGAGCTCGCCGTCATCACCCGGCGCGGTCAGCGCGTAGGCCAGCCACTGGCCGTCGTTCGAGACCTTCGTGCCCGCGATCGACCGCCAGGCATCAACGACGTCGTAGGTCAGCGGGCGCTTCGCCGCGCTCTGCGCGCCGACCGGCCACTGCGAACCGACAAACACGAGCAGCGTCAGGCTGAACACGGTCAGCAGACGCCAATGAGCACGAAGACGCATCGCCATACCTCCTCACAAGCCGAACGAAAAGCGGCTTATGATCGCACACTACGCGGATGTCATGGTGCGAGGTGCGAAGGTGCCGAGGACGCTGCAAGCTGTCTGCTTTGTCAGTCTGAGCCTCGTATTGCTCGCGCAACCGGCCGCGCGACCGCGGGCTCGGGACGTGGGACTTGCCCCGGGTCTGCTCGCGACCGGTCCGGTCAATGCGATCACCGACGTGCCCGGCGTCCGCGTCGGACAGACGACCGTCATCGAGGGCGCCAACGTCCGCACCGGCGTGACCGCCATCCTGCCGCACGGCGGCAACCTGTTTCAGGAGAAGGTGCCCGGCGCCGTGTTTGTCGGCAATGCGTTTGGCAAGCTCGCGGGCTCCACGCAGGTGGAGGAACTCGGCACGATCGAGACGCCGATCGTGCTCACCAACACGCTCGCGGTCGGCACGGCGCTCGACGCCGTGGTGCGCTGGACGCTGGCGCAACCGGGCAACGACAACGTGCGCTCGGTGAACGCGCTCGTCGGCGAAACGAACGACGGCACGCTCAACGACATCCGCGGCCTGCACGTCACCCGCGAGCACGTGCTCGCGGCGATCGCGTCCGCCAAGGGCGGCGCCGTGACCGAAGGCGCGGTGGGCGCGGGCACCGGCACGATCGCGTTCGGATGGAAGGGCGGCATCGGCACATCGTCGCGCGTGGTCACACAACAGGACAATCGCTGGACGGTGGGCGTGCTGGTGCAGACCAACTACGGCGGGAAGCTCACGATGGGTGGGGCGCCGATCTGGAAGGACATTAGTCCCCGTTCGGGGGGTTCGGGGGGTTCGTTGGGTTCGGGGGGTTCCGCGGATGGCAGCTGCATGATCGTCGTCGCCACCGATGCGCCGCTCGACGCGCGCGAGCTGAGGCGGCTGGCGGCGCGCGCGGTGTTTGCGCTCGCGCGGACCGGATCCACCTACTCGAACGGCAGCGGCGATTTCGCGATCGCGTTCTCCACGTTCGCGGGCAATCGGGTCACGCCGGCG
The DNA here is from genome assembly GCA_021824055.1 of Acidobacteriota bacterium. Classification (GTDB taxonomy): domain Bacteria; phylum Acidobacteriota; class Vicinamibacteria; order Vicinamibacterales; family SCN-69-37; genus SCUN01. The sequence continues at coordinate 3,091 of JAKALV010000269.1, read as the reverse complement.
CGAGGGCCGCAGCCGCGCACGCTGCTGCCGACCGACGACGTGTCGGCGCTGTTTGAGGCCGCGCTCGATGCCACCGAAGAGGCAGTCTACAACTCGCTGCTGCAGGCGACGGACACGACCGGCCGCGGCCGGACGGTGCCGGCGCTGCCGATCGACACACTCAGAGCCGTCCTGAAGAAATACGGCGGCTGACGCGCGCTACTTGCCGGGCTTCTCGAACCCTACGGATTGCCCTCGAGCAGCGTCTCCAGTTTTTCATTCCGCGGCCCGTTCTGATCGCACACGGCAAACGTCAGTCGCCCCCCGGGACTGTACAACGTCACCCCGGCGTAGTCTCCTTTCTTGTTGAGAATGTAGAAGTTGACATTGAAATTCGGCAGCCCGCGATCGTTCAGCAGGCGTTGATCGACCGTGTTGCCCTGGATGCGTTTGAGGGCGGTCATCCCCGCGTCTTTCGGATGCGCGCCACGCCGCATCTCTTCCACGATCAGGAACGATGACAGGGTGAAGAGGTTGGCCTCGCCGCGCCCGGTGGAGCCCGCCGCGCCCACGTCGTTGGCCACGTACAATCCGGCGCCCAGAATCGGCGAATCCCCGAGACGGCCCGGGATCTTCCACGCCATCCCGCTGGTCGTCGTCACGCCGCACACGTCGCCGGCGGCGTTGACGCCGTTGCAGTTGATCGTGCCCCAGACGTGGTTCTCGTTGATGAAGCCCGCCGCGACCATCTTCGCGATCACCGCCCGTTCGGCCGCCGCGCGCTCAACGGGATCCTTGATGTAGTGCAGCGGATCGGTCTCTGTCTTCCACGCGAGCCACGCCTTGCGCGACGCGGGCGTGTTGAGGTCCGCGAAGATCTCGAATCCCAGATTGCGCGCGAACGCCGTCGCATCCTTGCCGGCGATGAGATGGTTGTCGGTGTGCTCCATCACCGCCTTGGCCACGAGCGACGGCGTCTTGACGCCTTCGATGGCGCCGACGCCGCCGGCCTTCTTCTTCGGACCGTGCATGCAGCACGCGTCCAGCTGCACCACGCCGTCGGCGTTCGGCAATCCGCCATATCCGACGCTCGTGTCCAGCGGATCGAGCTCGACGATGTTGACGCCGGCGATGAGCGCATCGAGCACATCGGTGCCGGCGGTCATCTGCTCGAACGCCGTCTGGACGCACGTCTTCGTGCCGCCGTTCTTGTAGCGATTCCCGTTGTCCGACGAGATGACGACAGGACGACTGCTGCTCTGCACGAGGACCTCCGGTCCCGAAGACGCGGCGAACGGCCGTGCCGCGGCGGCGACGACGCCGACGGCCGCGGTTGTGGCAATGAAATCCCGGCGATTGACTCTCGGCATGCGAACCTCCCGGCGAGCCAAGTCTATAAGAGCTCCACCACGGAGGCACGGAGACACGGAGAAGAACTTCTACATTTCAAGAGCAAACCTAAGGTCAAACAACAGAGACACTTACAAAGACATCAGCCATGCTTCGCCACTGGTTCACCGCTTGCAGCAATGGAAGGCATGACAACCTGCCTTTCAGAACTCGCGCACTCCATCATCGGCGGCGCAATTGAAGTCCACCGCGCGCTCGGCCCCGGACTGCTGGAGTCCGCCTATCTAAAGTGTCTGGACAAGGAACTCAGGTTCCTCGGTCTGAAGGTTGCCTGCGAGGTGGAGGTGCCAGTGATCTACCGGGGCGAACTCATCGGTTGTCACTACAGACTCGATTTGCTGGTCGAGGACGCCATTCTCATCGAGGTCAAGAGTGTTGAGCACCTCCTTCCCGTGCACTCGGCTCAGGTGCTCACCTACCTCAAGTTGACCGGACTCAAGAAAGCTTTGCTCTTGAACTTCAATGTCCCGGTCCTGAAGGCGGGATTGAGGAGCTTTGTGAACTAGCCGACTCCGTGTCTCCGTGCCTCCGTGGTAGGTTTTGATCTGATAGCATTCGAGTTTCGTGGCTGAACGCAATATTTCCATCGACACCGTGATGGCGGCCCGCGAGCGCGTGTATCGCGTGGCGCGGCGGACGCCGATGATCAGACTCGATCCGGTCGGACGCGATCTCACCGAGATCTACCTCAAGCTCGAGGTCTTCCAGCCGATCGGCTCGTTCAAGATCCGCGGCGCGGCCAATGCCGTGGGCAAGCTCTCGCCGGCCGAGATGCAGGACGGCGTCTGGACCGTGAGCGCCGGGAACGCCGCGCAGGGCGTCGCGCTCGCGGCCCGGCACGCGGGCGTGAACGCGTCGGTGCTCGTGATGGACACGGCGCCGGCGGCCAAGATCAACGCCATCAAGCGCCTCGGCGCCCACATCGTCACGGCGCCGCACGATGTGTGCTGGCAGGCCGTGGAGGCGCACGCCAGCAGCCTGATGACGGGCCGCATGGTGCATCCGTTCGATGACGATGACTTCATCAGCGGAAACGGCACGGCGGCGCTGGAAATTCTCGAGGACCTGCCCGATGTCGACGCGGTCGTCGCGGCCATCGGCGGCGGCGGGCTGCTCGCCGGCATCGGCTGCGTGATGAAGGCGCTCAAGCCGGGCGCGCGGGTGCTGGCGGCGGAGCCGGAAACCGCGGCGCCGCTCGCCGCGTCGTTTGCCGCCGGTGCAGCGCGGCGGTTCGATGCGTGGACCGCCTCCTTCGTTGACGGCGCCGGCGGCCGGTCGGTGCTGCCGTCCATGTGGCCGCTGATGCAGCGGTGGGTGGACGAGTCGGTGGTCGTGTCGCTCGACGACACGGCGCACGCGATGAAGCTGGCGGCCGAACGGTGCCACGTCATCGCCGAAGGCGCCGGCGCCTGCGCCATCGCCGCCGCGCTGTCGCCCGCGTTGCGCGAGCGCGGCTACAAGAAGATTGTCGCTGTCGTCTCGGGCGGCAACATCGACCTGTCGAGGTTCGCGGCGCTCGTCGGCGCCTGCCCTCCGGCCGATGGCCGCTCGCTGTGATCCCGATCGGAGTTTCTGAATGACCTCGCCCGAAGCGCCGCCGTTACCCAAGCGGCTGCCCCGCCTGTTCGAACTCGCGTGCGACTTGTGGTGGACGTGGCACCCGGCCCGCGAGGTGTTTCGCAGTCTCGACTACCGCATGTGG
>JAKALV010000024.1 GCA_021824055.1 Acidobacteriota bacterium | reverse complement strand
CGCTGCCGAGATAGCCGGTACCACCCGTGACGAGAACGCGCACGGGGCCATTCTAGCTGCACACGCGGTCGCGGTTGCGACCGCCGGGCGGCCCTCGCGTGTTATTCTGCGACGGATGTTCAATCGGCAAACGACGGGGTCGGTCGTGTGCGTGTCGTGCGGCTATCTCGTCGGCGTGAACGACGATCGCTGCTACAACTGCGGCCGCCGCAATCCGGGGCTGTGGGGCTACGCGGGGGCCGTGCGGCGGCTGGGCAACGACCTCGGCTTCGTCCCGCTCGTCATCGGCATCTGCGGCATCGCCTTCCTGCTGTCGTTGTACATGTCGCGCGGCAACATCGGCGGCGGCGGGATCTTCAACATCCTGTCTCCGACGTCGTACGCGCTCGTGCAGATGGGCGCGTCGGGGAGCGCGCCGGTGTTCGGCATGCACCGGTGGTGGACGGTGCTGTCGGCCGTGTGGCTGCACGGCAGCCTGCTGCACATCGCGTTCAACATGTACTTCATCCGCATGATCGCGCCGCCGGTCGGCGAGTTCTACGGACCCGGCCGCATGGTGATCATCTACACCGTCGGCGGGATCGTGGGCTTCGTCGCCAGTTCGGTCTTCGGCGCGCCGCTGACGGTCGGCGCCTCGGGCGCCATCTTCGGATTGCTCGGCGCGCTGGTGCACTACGGCCGGCGCACGGGGTCGAGTCACGTGTCGTCGCAGGCGTGGTCGATTGCCATCGTCAACGTCGTGCTCGGATTCATGATGGCGGGCGTCGACAACTTTGCGCACATCGGCGGGTTCATCGGCGGCTTCCTGATCGCGATGGTGATGGATCCGCTGAAGCCCGAGCGCATTGACCACATCGTGATCGCGCTCCTCTGCATCGTGTTGTCCGTGTTGTCCCTCGTGGCCTCGGTGATGGTGCCGATCGGCTTCTAACCTCCAGGTTCCCCTCGCATGCGAAAACCCGCCGTTCTGATTACCGGCGCCAGTGGCGAAATCGGCCACGGCCTCATCGACCAACTCGCCGCCGACGGCGATCGCGCGATCGTCACGCTGGACGTGGCGCCGCTCGACGCGTCGCTCGCGAAGAAGGTGCACCGCGAGACGATCGGCTCGATCCTGGATCGCGTGGCGCTCGAGCGGCTGCTGGCCGAGTTCGAGGTCGATCAGGTGTTTCACCTGGCGGCGCTGCTCTCCACGCGTTCCGAATATTCGCCGCTCACGGCGCACGAGGTGAACGTCGGCGGCACGCTCAACCTGCTGGAGTTCGCGCAACAGCAGTCGAGCACCCACGGCCGGCCCGTGATCTTTCTCTATCCCTCGTCGATCGCCGTGTACGGCATGCCGTCGCTCGAGGTGAAGGCGTCGGCCGGACGCGTGAAGGAGAATCAGTGGACCGAGTCCACCACGATGTACGGCTGCAACAAGCTCTACTGCGAGCAGCTCGGCCGCTACTACGCGCGGCACTACAAGCAGTTGTCGGCGGAGCACAGCGGGCAGGTCGATTTTCGCGCGGTGCGGTTTCCGGGATTGATCTCGGCGCTGACGGTGCCGTCGGGCGGCACATCGGACTACGCGCCGGAAATGATTCATGCCGCGGCGAAAGGCGAGCCGTACGCGTGCTTCGTGCGGCCCGATGCGCGGATTCCGTTCATGGCGATGCCCGATGGCGTGGCTGCGCTGCTCACGCTGGCGAAAGCGCCACGCGCGGCGCTCACGCTGCCGTCGTACAACCTCGGCGCGTTCGCGCCCACCGCGGCGGCGATCGAACAGGAAGTGCGTCGCGCGTTCCCCAAGGCCGAGATCAGCTACAAGGTGGACACGAAGCGGCAGGGCATCGTGGACACATGGCCCGGGGACGTGGATGATTCGGCGGCGAGAAGAGACTGGGGATTCAATCCGAAGCACGGGTTCGAGTCGGCGTTTCGGGAGTACCTCATTCCGACGATCAAGAAGCGATACGCGTAGTCCAAGGTTCAAAGTCCAAGGTCCAAGGTCACTTGTTGTCCAAGGTCCGGGTGGTCCTGGGTCCGTGGTCCGTCCTGAGTCCAGCGGGTGCGGTTGACGGCTTCCCGCGCGTGTTGATGAACGGCTGCAGACTGGTCTTGAGCGCGGTGACGAGAGCCATCGCTTCAGTCCCCAGCTTCAGGCAATCCGCGGCCTCCGCGTCCGTGAAGTAGCCGCGATCGACGCCGTCCTGAAGGCGGACCTGCGCCTCGCCGATCGAGGCGCGGGCAAAACCCAGGAAGTGTGCGAACTCGCCAGCAACAAATCGATGAAACCCCTCGGCCACGTTTGACTCGCCGCTCGCGGCCGCCTCGTAGAGTTGGCTCTTGAAGCGGTAGTCTTCGCACGCCGCCATTGAGCGCCGAACCAAGCCGTAAACCTCCAGCTTGAATCTGTGTGCCGCTTGCCAGGCCCGCAAGTCGTCGAGTCGTTTTGCTCCCATGGCCTGCTTCAGTGCAAGCGGTGTTCCATGTCCTCCCCCAGAGAGCATGAGCGGAGGTACGCAATTTCTGCCACTCGCGACGATCTCGAGAGTTGCAGTCTTTGCTGTTCCGGACTTCGGACTTTGGACGGACTTTGGACCTTGGACGGACCTCGGACCCCGGACCTTAAGGACCTCGGACAGCAAGTGACCTTGGACCTTGGACTTTGGACCTTGGACGACGCCGTCTCCGTGTCCTATGCTCGTCTCATGCCCAAGTTAGCGGTTGAAGGTGTTGGGGTCTTCGATGTTCCCGCAGGGAAGCGGCTCGTCCTCGCCCTCGAACAGGACGCAAAGATCGATCAGCTTCACGCCTGCGGCGGGCGCGCGCGTTGCACGACGTGCCGCGTCGAGTTTGTCAGCGGCGAGCCGTCGAAGATGACGGTGGCCGAGAGGACCGTGCTGGCGGCGCGCGGGTTGAGCGGCGTGCGTCTGTCGTGCCAGATGGTCTGCGATCACGACATGACCGTGCGCGCGATCAGCCGGCTGGCGGGCAGCGGGCGCGCGGACGCCGGGCCGACACCGCAGGCGCACATCGAGCCGGTGCCTGAGTACTGAAAGGGCAAAGGGCAGAGGGCAGAGGGCAGAGGTAAAGGGAAGAGGGGAAAGGGAAGAGGTAGCAGGACTCGCGTGATCGACACGTCGTTATTGATTTCCGCGTACGCGCAGGGCATCTTCCCGATGAGCCTGGAGGATGGCGAGATCGGCTGGTTCTCGCCCGATCCGCGCGGCATCATTCCGCTCGATGGGTTTGTCGTCTCGCGCCGGCTGGCGCGCGTGGTGCGATCGGCGAAGTTCGAGATCGCGTTCGACCGTGCTTTCGAAGCGGTGATGCGGGCGTGCGCCGAGGCTCGCGACGATGGGACGTGGATCAGCGAAGAAATCATCGAGAGCTACGTGGCGTTGCAGCGGCGCGGCCTCGCGCATTCGGTGGAAGCGTGGCAGGGCGGCGCGCTGGTGGGCGGGCTCTACGGCGTGCATCTGGGCGGCGCGTTCTTCGGCGAATCGATGTTTCACCGCGTGACGGACGCGTCGAAGGTGTCGCTGGTCGCGCTGGTGGGCCGGCTGCAGGCTCAGGGTTTCAGCCTGCTCGATACGCAGTGGACGACCCCGCATCTGGAACAGTTCGGCGCGATCGAAATTCCACGGGATGAGTATCTGGTGCGCCTCGCGGCGGCGCTGGCGAAGCGCTGTCAGTTCTAGAGCCGCAGTCAGTTCGGTGTCGTGTCGTCCACAGTTCAAGGTCCACGGTCCAACGTCACTCGTCTGTCCTCGGGTCCTGTCGGTCCCGGGGGCCTCGGTTCACGTGCACGTGCACATCGGACAAAGGACCCACCGGACCTGCGGACAGCAAGTGACCTTGGACGTTGCACCCTGAACCTTGGACGGGCGGCTACAGCCATGTGAAGTCCGCCCTAGCGGAGCCCTAGCGGCCGACCCAGGTTGCGTAGAGCTCGGGCCGCCGATGGCGCAGGAACAGGCGGCGGGCGTGCGATTCGTCACAGTCCGAAAGACGGAGATTGGCGTGGAGCACATGATCCTCGCCGCGCGGCGCCCGGGCCACGATGTCGCCGTTCGGGCCGCAAATGAACGACTCGCCGGCAAAGTCCACGCAGTCCTCGCGTCCGACGCGGTTGCACAGCGCCACGAAGTAGCCGTTCTGCAGCGCGGCGACGCGCAGCTCGCCTTCGTACAGTCCTTCCGGCCATTCGCCCGCGGTCCCGGCTTGCGGCACCACGACCACGTCGGCGCCGCCGAGGGCCAGCGCGCGCATGTACTCCGGGAAATGGCGGTCGTAACAGATCGCCACGCCGATCCGGCCCGCGCGCGTCCGGTACACGGGCGCGCCGGTGTTGCCGGGCGTGTAGTAGCCCTGTTCGTGGAAGCAGGGAAAGTCGGTGATGTGCATCATGCGCGTGACGCCGAGGAGCGACCCGTCGGCATCGATCACCGGGGAGCTGTCGTAGGCGCAATCGCCGTCGCGCTCGTAGAAGTTGAGCACCAGCACGACGCCGAGCTCGCGCGCCTTCTTCTGAAACGTCGTGACGAGGGGTCCGTCGATCGGCTCGGCGAGGCTCAGCGGATCCGCGCCGGCCGGCCGTTGCGGATGAAACCACTCAAACGCCAGCTCCGCGAAGGCGACCACTTCGGCGCCGTCTCGCGCGGCGGATTCGAGGCTCGCCAGTCCGCGCGCGACGTTCGCGGCCTTGTCTCGAGTGGCGTGCTGCTGAATCAGGGCGATGCGCATCGGACATTATTGCGATGGCGCGGTGACGAGGGGAGAGAATATCGAGAATTACATCATTTCGTGCCCATCGGACGAAGGACCAGCAGGACCTGCGGACAACACGTGACCTTGGACGTTGAACCCTGAACCTTGGACTGGCGGCTACAGCAATGTGAAAATGCCTAGTGAACGGTGTACGGCTCGCTGAGGGTAAACGGGGCGATCTTCGCGTCGAACCCGGCGCCGTCGCGCGTGACCATCTGGTAGGTGCCTTCCATCACGCCGAACGGCGTGCGGAGCGGGCAGCCGGACGTGTAGGTGAACGCCTCGCCCGGCTGGAGCACGGGTTGTTCGCCGACGACGCCCGGGCCTTTCACTTCCTCGACGTTGCTGTTGCCGTCGGTGATGATCCAGTGGCGGGTCACGAGCTGCACGGTCTCGTCGCCTTCATTGGTGATGGTGATGGTGTACAGGAAGAACCAGTGATGGTCGGCCGGGCGTGAGCGCTCGGGCGAGTACTCGGCCTTGACGAGCACGCGGACCTTGCGCGTCACGGCTTCGGACGTGAACATGAGACGTCCATCATGAACGATTCGCCGAACGCGGGGCAAGCCGGGCGCTGGGGGCTGTGCGCCTCGTGCGCCCATGCGCGGGTGATCGCGAGCGACCGGGGCGCCGTGTTCGTGCAGTGCGCCCTGGCGAAGGAGGACCCGCGATATCCGAAGTACCCGGTCGTGCCGGTGCGCGCGTGCGAGGGGTACCGGCAAACGTAGGAGCAAGCGGAGCGCCGGACCTTCAGGTCCGGCGATGGCCTTACGGAAGTCACGCTCGAAATGCTCACTGCTTCCAGCGGGATTTCGTACTGACGCAGGTCGGCTCGTTCGCAAGTCGGCCCGACGCGACGGCGAGGCGTGGGCGGGGATGGTCTGGCGACTTTGGGCTTCCATTTGAAGCAAATTTGTGTCACTTTTTGCTTCAGAACTCCAATGGCTAAGCACTCGCAATCTATTGAAAAGAAGATACTTGATCGTATCAGAGGATACGGCAGGGGGTGGGTCTTCACCCCGAGGCACTTCGTTGACCTGGCCAGCCGGCCAGCGCTGACGTCGGCGCTCGGGCGCCAGACTGAGGCGGGCACGATTCGCCAACTCGCCCGGGGGCTGTACGACTACCCGAAGCTCCACACGACTCTAGGGCATCTTTCTCCCACGCCAGAGGCGATCGCAAAGGCGATGGCCGGTCGAGATCGAGTCCGGCTGCTGCCCTCCGGCGCATATGCCGCGAATTTGCTCGGCCTCTCTGATCAAGTGCCCGCGAAGATCGTGTTTCTCACTGATGGTCCGACCCGCCTCGTCAAAGTTGGCTCGATGACGCTGCACCTTCGTCGGACGACGCCGCGCAACATGGCAGCGGCTGGTCGTCTGTCCGGTCTTGTCATTCAGGCATTTCGCCACCTCGGTCCGCAACACATCACACCTGAGCGGATCGCCAGGCTCCGACGCACGCTCTCCGCGCAGGATCGCCTCGCGCTGCTCAAAGACCTGGCTTTGGCGCCGGCGTGGATGCACCGTTCGCTGAAGGAACTGGCAGCGCCATGACGCTGGCGTTCGTCGCGCTCCCGACCAGTGAACGCAAGATCTACGTCGACGAAGCCGCGGCTCGGCGAGGCCTTGCTCCTGTCATCGTCGAAAAGGACTTCTGGGTCTGCTGGCTTCTCAGCATCCTGTTCGAGTCTTCGTTTCGCGACGGCATCGTCTTCAAGGGCGGGACATCGCTCTCGAAGGTCTTCGGCGTCATCAATCGGTTTTCGGAAGACATAGACCTCTCGCTTGCACCGGCCCTTCTTGGACTCGACGAGCCTGACGCGTCGTCTGCCTTGAGCAAGGGCCAGGCCGGCAAATGGATGGGGCGCGCGGAAGAGGCGTGCGTGACGGTCGTGCGCGATCAATTGGTGCCGGAGTTGTCTGCGGTGATTGAGCAACACCTCGGCGCCGCCCCGGATCCGTGGCTCACGTTCGAGGTTGACACGACCTCACACTCGCCCGTGGTGCTGTTTCACTATCCGACGACGCAGCCGCCGGCCTTGGAGTATTTGAAGCGGTCTGTGAAGCTTGAATTCGGCTCGCTAACTGGCACTGCGATGTCGTGGCTCTCGACCTGCATCGAGCTTTTTGGGAGAAGGCGACGATTCTCCACGCGGAGCACCATAGGCCTGCGGACAAGGCCACGCCGGATCGATTCGCCCGCCACTATTCCGACACGGCAGCGCTCGCGCTTCACGCAGAGGCCGTTGCTGCCGTAGCCAAGTCGGACGTGCGCGAGCGCGTCGTTCGTTGGAAGAGCCGCTTCTTCGGCAGCGCGTGGGCCAGGTACGATCTGGCTGTTCCGCCAACGTTCAAGCTGGTGCCGCCAGCAGAGCGCCAGCCAGCGTTGCGCCGCGATTATCAGGCGATGCGCGACATGTACCTGTCCGAGCCCAAACCGTTCGAAGAGATTCTGGCGACGCTCGCGGATGTTGAGCGCCAGATCAATGGCTGATGAAAGGCCACGTGTAGCACATGCAGATCAGAGCTGAGGAACACCGCCCTTGAACGCTGTAGAGATCGAGCAGGCCATCACCGACCTCGCGGAACCGAACAGGCAGACTTCATCGTGTTCTTCGGCCTCTACGCCCCTGCCGAGCGAGCAGGCCACAAGACGAATCGATCTTGGTGGAAATCACACGTCCTCGTGTTCTCGCGCGATGAGGCGGCAACCTTGCTCGCGAACGTGAAGACCCGCGGCGGAAAGCCGGATCGCATGTTCGGCTTCGGATTCGACTCGCCGGACGAAGCGTACCTTACGCGCGGAAGTGAAACTGGCGAATATTCGTCGGTCGCTCGGCAACTGAGCTGCTAACACGGCTTGCAGCCGGCGGCGGCGCGTGAAATCGCGTGATGCCGTCGCGACTGAAGCCTGAGGCCCGTTCACCCCGCGCCTGCCTTGCCCTCTCCTCGTGCCGACTTGCGAGCGAGCCGATCGGCGTCATGAAATCCCGCCGGAAGTAGTGAGCATTTCGAGCGTGACTTCCGTAAGGCCTCGGGTCTTGTTCAGGCCGGTTAGGAACTCGGGAGGCTCGCGGCTGGGTCATATCGCGCAGGTCCTGCGCGCTTTGGCCCTATCCGATGGCGCGGCGCGAGGTTGGCATCCCGGCATTTTGCCCGGATCTTGCCGTTCGCCTGACGAGTCGTTACGGCACACAGCTTGCATCGCTGGTGAATGCAATTTGAGGATAGCGGTTGCTGTGACTCGGCCGGCAGACCTGATGAGAGCTGATGACCCAATGACAGGTGCTGACCCGAGGCGTCCACGGCGCCCGAACGTTTGCAATGCCACGACGCCTGCGGCAGGATGGCGCGCCATCCTGCTGGTGTTCGCCGCGGCAGCACTGGCGGGGAGCTTGGTTGCCGCCCACACGATCGCGGGCACGGCCCCGCAGGCGACCGTCCAGGCCGCTCCGACAAGACCGGCGCCGCCGACTCAGGAGGTTCTGCCCCGAAAGGCGCCTACCACAGTCGCACCGGGGAGCTGTCTGCAGTGCCACGACGCACTGACCAAACAAGTGATCGTGCACGCGCCAGCGGCTGACGACTGTTCGATCTGTCACACGCAGCAGGGCAAGGAGCATCGCTTCACGCTCGCCGCTCCAGGAGCGGCGCTCTGCACCACGTGCCACACGGTCACAACTCCGAGCGACAAGTTCGTGCACGGTCCGGTCGCGGTCGGCGACTGCATGACGTGCCACGACCCTCACGGCGGGGCGAACCCGAAGCTGCTGCGCGCGAAGGGCTCAGCGCTCTGCGAGACCTGCCACGTCGAGATGAAGGCGAGACTTGCCGAGAGTCGTTTTCAGCACGCGCCGGTTCCCGAGGACTGCACGAAGTGCCACAACCCACACAGCTCGCCGTTCAAGTATCAGCTTCGGAGCGAGGGCGCCTCGCTCTGCTTCTCCTGCCATAAAGATGTCGAGCGCGGCATCGCCGGGGCCGCCGTGAAGCACGATGCGGTCACGATGGGCCGGCAGTGTCTCAACTGCCACAAGGCGCACACGGCGGACATCCGTCCCCAGTTGCGCGGCGCGACGATGCCTCTGTGTCTCAAGTGCCACGACCGCGAGGTGGCCGCGCCGGGCGGCACGTTGCCGAATATCAAGGCGTGGCTGGCGGCCAACCCCGTAGCGCACGGACCGATCCGGCAGCAGGACTGTGCGGCGTGCCACAAGCCGCACGGCTCAGAAAATTTCAGGCTGCTCAAGCAGGACTACCCGCCGAAGTTCTACAGTCCCTTCGATCCACAGAACTATGAGCTGTGCTTCCTGTGCCACCAGCCCGACCTTGTCAAGGTGGAGCGCACAACGACGGTCACCGGCTTCCGCGACGGCGACCGCAACCTGCACTTTCTTCATGTGAACCGGCCGGAGAAGGGCCGCACCTGCCGCGCGTGCCACGAAGTGCATTCGAGCACCAAGCCGAAGCACATTCGCGAGAACGTGCCGTACGGGAGCTGGGCGCTTCCGATCAACTACGAGTCAGCCGAAGGGGGTGGTCGTTGCGCGCCGGGCTGCCACATGCCGGTCGAGTACCGCCGCGCCCCGAAGGAAACCCCCAAGTCGTGAGGCGCGAGTGCCCTGACGCGCGGCCCGTGCCTCGCCGCCCTGCGGGTTCGGCGATGGCGGCAATGAGCGTGGCGATCGCGCTCCTCGCGTCGGCCGCCGCGCAACGCCCCGCGCTGGGCAGCCCCGCGCCGCTTCTGCCCGCGCGGGATCTCCAGGGCGCCGAGCGCTCGCTGAAGGACTATGCCGGCCCGCGCGGGCTGGTCCTCTTTTTCTGGGCTGGATGGAGCGAGCGATCCATCGAAGAGCTCCGCCGGCTCGAGACGGCGCGTCGTGAACTCACCGAACACGGCGTGGGCGTCGTAGCCGTCAACGTCGAACACCAAGTCCTGGCGGAAGAGGCGGCGCAGTCAGTTCGCGACTTCGTCGCGAAGCTCAACCTGTCGATCCCGGTCGTCGTGGACGACGGCCTCAAGCTATTCAACGCGTACGGCGTCATCTCGGTGCCATCCACCGCGCTCATGAACGACCACGGCGACCTGGTGTACTTCCTTCCCGGGTACTCGCACCAGGACCGCGAGGCCCTGGCCGACGCCATCGACCGCCTGGCGGGAATCGCACGATCCCGGCCGGTGATCCAGGTGCCGCAGGCCGCGCCCGCCGCGCGGCGGCGCCTGCAGCTCGGGCGCCTGCAGTTTGCCGGCGGGCGCGTGACCAACGCCCGCGCGAGCTTCGAGGCGGCCGTCGAGGCCGATCCGAACTTCCCGGATCCGCTCGTGGATCTCGCCGCGCTCGTGTTGGACGACGGCGATCTGCCGCGCGCGCGCGGACTCCTGGATCGCGCGCTGGCCCTCGACCCGGCACATCGGACCGCCACCGCTGAACGTGCGCGGCTCCGTTTCATGGAGAACGACCCGACCGAGGCGCAGAAGCTGCTGGAAGGCTTGGCGAACGGCAACGCGGACCCGCTCGTCCTCGCGTACCTCGGGTTCGTCCTCCAGGCGACCGGGCAGGGCGATGCAGCCGTAACGATCTTCGAACGCGCGGTGCAAGCCGGCGCGCCCGATCCGCGCGAATCCCTGAGCGGAGACAAGAGCGTGGGGCAGGCGATGGCCGCGTACCGGCGCGCGCTCGCCGCCCAGAGGCGCTGATGCGGTACGCGGCTGCCTTCGCGATCGCCGTGGCGTGGATCGCTGTTGCTGGCGCGACGGAGCGCGGCGGGCAATCCTCCGCGTCCGCTTCGACCGCGACGCGGCATCCGGCGCTCGCCGGCGCCCAGAACGATGCCACATGCGCGAGCTGTCACACGGACATCACTACTCGCAAGGTCCTGCACGGGCCGGTCGCCGTAGGCACATGCCTAAGGTGCCACACCCTGAACCAGGCGGGCGACCGCGTCGCGATCGGTCTTGCCAATGGCGCGACATCCGAGAACACCGCTCCGCTTTGCGTCACATGCCACGAGGACATGGCCGCGAGGCTCAAACAAGCGCACGTGCACGCGCCTGTCGCGGCAGGCGGGTGCACGGTCTGCCACGACCCGCACGGATCGGCGTTCCCGTTCCAGCTCCGCGCACAGCGGAACGAGGCGTGTCTCACGTGTCACGAGGACGTGGCGGAGGCGTTGCGTCTGAAGGTGCTGCACGTGCCCGCCGCTGCTTCGTGCGTGCTGTGCCACGATCCCCACGCGAGCCCGTTTCCGGCGCAAACGCGGCAACGGCTGAACGGCCTCTGCCTGTCGTGCCACGCACCGGAGGCGTTCACGCCGGACGACGAAACGCCCACCGGGCGGCGGGCGTGGCAGCGCGCGCTCGCGGCGGCCGGCCTGTCTGGTAGCCGGCGCCACATTGGGCTGAACGCTGTCGGTGCCGCTGGCCATCCCGTGTACGGCCACCCCGTGCAGGGGGTTCGGGATCCTCTCGAAAAGGGGCGCGAGCTGACGTGCGTGAGCTGCCACAACCCGCACGGCGCAGCGGGCGGAGCCCTATTCCGGTTCGGCGCGATTAACGTGAGCGGCCTCTGTATCAAGTGCCATAGTCTCTTAGCGATGCCGAAGGAGCCCTGATGCGAAGCGCCCTGCCCACCCTCGCGCGCGTCGGTTTCACGTTCGTCCTGCTGGCGGCGGCGGCCGCGCGGATTTCGGCGCAGCATCCCGACCTGGGGGGCGAGCCTCTGACCGACGAGCTGTGCTTGGCCTGCCACGACGACGTCCGAGAGGCCATCGCGAAGACGCCGCACAAGGCGCTGGAGCGCGGCTGCGTCTCGTGCCACGACATTCTCTCGAAGACCGCCCAGGCCCCGTTCTTGCGGCTGGATCCCAACCCGCTGTGCCTGGCCTGCCACCATGTTTCGCTGCTGCCAGGGGCCGTGCCTCCGGCCTCGGTTGAGATCGCGCGCGGGTTTGCGATTCCGGGCTCGTTCCTGCCCAGAATCCGGCAGCTCAACCTCGATCAGCGGGGCGTGGGCCACCCGGTCGCCAATCATCCGATCGCCGGCCCTTCGGATCCGCTGCGGAAAGGGCGGCCGTTCGGGTGCCTGAGCTGCCACGTCCCTCACGGGAGCGCGTCGCCCAAGCTGCTGGTGTTCAAGCTTGCTCCTGGAGAAGGGATCTGCCACAAGTGTCATCAGATGTAGGTGAAGGTTGATGCGACGCGGACGGCCCTGTTTACTCCTGATCGCCGCTTTGGCCGGCGTGTTTGCGGCGAGGGCCGGCGAGCCGCTCTCCGCCGCCCAGAGGAAGAAAGCGCCGGCGGCGAGAACCGAGCTCGTCTGGCCGCTCCCGCCTGAGCGCCCGCGCATTCGGTATCTGACCACCTATCGCGGTCTCGCCGACTTCAAGAAGAAGACATCGCGGTGGAAGACGCTGCTGCTCGGCCCGGACCAAGGGCGGCCCGCGGAGGCCCTCATCAAGCCATATGGGGTGGCCGCCGCACCCGACGGGCGCGTCTACGTCACCGACACGGTGGCGCGAAAAGTGTTCGTCTTCGATCCGACGGCCAAGACGGTCGGCTTCCTCGGCGAATCCGGCGTCGGACGAGTCGCGAAGCCAATCGGCGTGGCCGCCGGCGATGATGGCCGCGTCTTTGTGGCGGATGCGACGTTGAACCGGGTGTTCGGCTACGCTCCCGACGGCGCGCTGGCGATCGCCATCGGTCGCGAGGGAGAGCTCGAGAATCCGTCGGGTCTGGCGCTCGACCGGAAGCTGCAGCGGATCTACGTGGCCGACTCGAAGAAGCACCAGGTGCTGTGCTACTCGGCTACTGACGGGGCGTTCGTCCGCGCCATCGGCGAGCGCGGCGTCGATCCGGGTCAGTTCAACTTCCCGACGAACCTGTTCGTCGACGCGCAGAGCCGCCTCTACGTGGCCGACACGCTGAATTTCCGTGTGCAGGTTTTCGACGCCGAAGGCAAGGTGCTCACCACGATCGGCAGCCAGGGCGATACGGCAGGCAAGCTCAACCGGCCGAAGGGTGTGGGGGTCGATAGCGAAGGGCACATCTACGTAGCCGACACCTCGTTCAACAACTTCCAGATCTTCGACGCCTCCGGCGCCCTCCTGATGTTCGTGGGCTTCGCCGGGCGCGACCCGGGCGAGTTCCTCCTACCGGCCGGGCTGTTCGTCGACGACCGCGACCGGATCTACGTGGCGGACCAGGGCAACGCGCGCGTGCAGGTGTTCGAGTACATCAAGGCACCCCAATAGCGCAGGGCCCCCTCGGGTTGCGCCAACCACCCCACGGCGCTGGGTTATATCGCGCAGTTCCATGCTCGCTGCCGCCAAGGGCGCGACGGGCTTGGCTAGGAGTAGCTGGGGGGGAGCAGGGGGCGACCGCGCCGAGTTCGTGGCATCGCAATTGCTTACTACTTCGATAGAAAGTTCGGATGTGGGCGGCCGATTCAGGGCAGCTTCGGAAGGAACTGATAGTCAAATTGATAGCAAGAGTCGGAGGACGAAATGAGAAGGACCGGTGTAATTGCAGTGCTCGGGGTACTCCTTACCGCCTCGGTCGCGTGGGCTCAGGGGACGATCGCCACAGGTAAGCACGACTTCAGCGCCGGCTCGGCGCTGCGGAACGCGGACGCCGCGATCAACGGACAGACGTGCGTATTCTGCCACACGCCGCACAGCGGCAGTACGACGGTCCCGCTGTGGAACCGCAACACGCCGGCGACAGCCTATCAGCTGTACGCGAGCTCAACAATGGACGCGACGAGCCCAGGCGCGGCGGCGGTTCAGAGCAGCGTGTCGGGTGCGTGCCTGAGCTGCCACGATGGCACCATCGGCATCGACGTCCTGGCGAACCTGGGTGGGGTCTCTCATACGGCCAGTGTCGCCTTCACCGCGCAGGGGACGGCGAACGCCACCTACGGCACGACCGGGGTGCCGGCCTCGGCCAACATCATGACCGGTGGTGCGCCGTTCTTGGGCGCGGACCTGCGGAACGACCACCCGGTCACGATCATCTACGAGACCGCAAGGGCGGCGACGAGCACCGAGTTCGTCCTCCAGGCGATCAGTGGCAGCAAGGTCACCGTGGGCGCGGTGAACCCGCTGCCGCTCTTCGGTTCCGCGACGGCGACGGCCACGGTGGAGTGCGCGAGTTGCCACAACCCGCACAACAACACCAACGGGACGTTCCTGCGCAAGTCCAACGCGGGCAGCGCGCTTTGCCTGACCTGCCACGTGAAGTAAGCCAGAGCCCTACCTACGAACGCTCACGGTGGGGGGATGGCCGAGAAGGCTCTCCCCCCTTTCTTATGAGACAGCCCACTTTCGTCTTGAGCTTGATTGTCCTCGCCGGGACGCTGGCGCCCGCACAAGCACTGGTGCCGTCTCACGCGCCCAGCGGGTCTCCAGCGTTGCGGATTGTCGCGCGCGTGAACGATGTGCCCATCACGAGCGATCGACTCGAGGCGGCCGTGAGCACGTTGATCCCAGTGACGTCGTTCCACCGGAACCTCAGCCCGGAGAAGCTCGCCGAAATTCGCCGCAAAGCGCTCGACAACGTCATCGACGAAGAGCTGCAGTACCAAGAGGCGGTTCGACTGAAGCTGCGGGTGTCCGATGGCGACGTCGAGCGCGGGCTCGACAGAGCGCGGGCGGCGTACAAGACCATCAGGGCGTTCGAGGAGGCTCGCAAGAAGGCCGGCGTCAAGCTGGGGGACCTGAGGCAGAGCATCCGCCGCGCCCTGCTGGTCAAGAAAGCCTACGACCAGGTGGTCGGGGCACACTGCATCGTGAGCAGGCCGGAAGCGGCGGAGTTCTACCGCCAGAACCCTGAGCGCTTCGTCATGCCGCCACAGCGTCACGTGTTCCTCATCACCATCGGCGTCGACCCCGCTGGCTCGAAGCAGGACTGGGAGAACGGGCGTCTAAGGGCGGTGGCGATCGCGGAACAACTCAAGGCGGGCGTCTCGTTCGAGGAGCTGGCGCGCAAGCATTCGACGGACCCGAGTCGGCCAAAAGGGGGCGACTTGGGGCTCATTCATCAGGGCCGGCTGACCGAAGAATTCGAGACCGCGATTAAGGATCTGCGTCCCGGAGAGGTCACGCCGGTCATCCAGACGATCTATGGCTACCACCTGCTGCGCGTCAGCGAAATTCGGCCATCCCAGCCGAAGACGTTCGACGAGGTACGGGCGCGGCTCGTCTCGGACCTGACCACGACGCGGTGCGCCGAACAGAGTGCGGCGTGGATACAGCGGCTCCGCGCCGCCGCCGCGATTGAGATCTTCGAGGAACCCGGTACCGCCGACGTTCGGAAAGCGCCGATCAACGACCCATGCGATGGACGCTAGTCGGTGGTTTACTCTTGACCTTCCCTGTAGTGTCCGCCGCACAGGTCGTGAATGGCACGGCCGACTGGACCTACGCGCGATCAACCACCGACGCCGGTGAACAGAGCACGGCGAACAAGAGCTTCACGCAGAACTACACGATCGGCTATCGGTCGATCGTCTGGGATCCGCGGTTCCTCGCGTACACAGCCGAGCTGAGGTTCCAGAAGACCGGCATCACCTTCGGGGGGGAGAAAGGCCGGTCGAGCAACGTGGGCTACAAACTCGGAGCCGGTCTGTTTCAAGCGCGTCCGTTTCCACTTTCCATCTCAGCCTCGCGGAACTTCGGCGGCGAGTCGGGCAACTTTCCGACGGCGACGCCGGTTCGCGGCGGCCTCGTGCTGCCACCGGGCGCCGCGATGCCGCAGTTCAAGACACGCGTGTCCACGCTCGGCGTGAACTGGCAGCTCGCCGCGAAGGGCCTCCCTCGGACCGAGGTGGCTTACCGCAAGGGATCGTCGGCCGCGTCGGTGGGTGACCTTACGGTTGAGCAACGGAACAGCACGCTGAGCGCCTCGATGGCCGGCGCGACGGCCCGCACGCGGAACACGCTGCGGCTGCACCGCGCGACATTCGACAACCTGGCGGCGCAGGAGTTCAAGCAGCGCGAGACCGACCTCAACTACGAGTTGGTGGCCACCCTCGGCCGGCGTACGAAAGGCAACGTGCGTGCCGGCTATCGGCGCACGTATTCCCTGTTCGACACGCCGCCGCAGTTCACGGACATCGATCGCGGCGCCTCCCTGCCGCCCTCCGGCGGCGACTTCGGCCAGTACTACGCAGCCGGCGGCGTCTCGTACCAGGCCGGCCGGGCGTTGCTTACTGATCTGACGACCAGCTTCGACCGCTCGAACTGGGACCAGGGATCCGCCAGTTCCCTCCTACTGCTTTCAACGACGAGGTATGAGCCGTTCGGTGGCCTGACGCTGAGCGCCACCGGCACGTACGGTCTGCGAGGGCAGGAGGTGGGCGGATCACAACTCACCGTCCTGACGCGGACCGTTCACGGCGGAGCGGGCTACACCCTGGTGCTGCGCCCGATCCAGATCAGCCTGGGAACCGAGTGGGGCACCGGCTGGCACGGGGGCACGACAAGTCAGTCCGGACGTACGGACTCCTGGACCGGACGCGCCTCGGCAGGCAGCACCGCGCTCAGGTGGGTCGAGTTGAGCCTGGGATACGAGCGGGCGCGTTCGACCGACGATCTGTTCGCGTTCGGCAATTTCTGGATGGATCGCGCCCGCGCCTCGGCGCGGAGCCGGGCGATCGGCCGAGTCCAGCTGAACGCCAGTTGGGAGCGTTCAACGGTGGAACGCGGCATCCGTGACACCTTCTCGCGGACCGAGTTTGTCAGCAGGAACGGCGGGGCGCAGATTGACCTGGGGCGAAGGCGCCAGTTAGGCCTCACGCTTGGAGACTTCCGGAGCCGAACGGCGTACGGGACCGATTCCAACCAGTTCTACGGACTGTCGTATGAGGGCTACATGTCCGACGCCGTGCGGCTGTCGTTCTCGGCGCGGCGCGAGGCCGTCGCGCTGCGGGGCATCGAACAGACGGGTTACTATACAATGGCCCAAGTGGAGTACCGGGTGCGGCTGTTCACCTTCGCTGCCGAGTATCGCTACACAAACATCAATCTGGCGGTTTCGACACGTGCCGACCCGTACTTGTTCGTCGGCAACCAGATACTCATCCGGATCAGTCGCAGGTTCGGGTTTGCCCGATGAAGTGGCTGCGGGTCCGGAATATTTTCGTCGCCGCGCTGTGCGCGGCGACGGCGTGCGCCGCTGCGATGCGCGAAAGCGCGACGCCCGCGATTCAGCAACCAGCTCGCCAGCCCGCCGTGACACTGGTGTGGCCCGAGCCGCCGGCGCCCGCGCGGATTAGGTACCTCAAGGCGCTCATCCCCACGACGGCCGGTCGCAAGCGGTCGTTGCTCGCCCGGTTCTGGAACGTGGTGACGGGCGGCCGCGAGGAGGCCGCCATGACGCAGCCGTACGGCCTCGCCATGGACACGCTCGATCGGCTCTACGTGGCGGACACGTTCGGCCAGGCGGTGCATGTTTTCGACCTTCGGAACGGGCGCTACAGCTCAATTCGGGTGGAGGGCGAGTCCCTTATCGGCGTGGCGGTTCTCGGTGATCGCCTCTTGGTCACCGATTCGACCGGCGGTCGTCTGATCTGCCTGACGCTAGAAGGCAAGAGGCTCTGGACGCTCGGGCGGGAGGCAGGTTTCGACCGCCCGACCGGCCTCGCGGCCACCGGCGATCGCGTCTACGTCGTCGACACGCTGGCCCACCGCGTCGTCGTTGTCAGCGCCACGGGCGCCGTGCTGGGCCGGTTCGGATCCCACGGCGGCGAGCCGGGTCAGTTCAACTTTCCCACGAACATCGCGGTGGGCCCGGACGGCCGACTGTATGTCACCGACAGCATGAACTTTCGCGTGCAGATCTTCGATCCGAGCGGCAAGTTTCTGTCGTTGTTCGGCCATCTCGGGGACGGGTCTGGCGACTTCAGTAGGCCGAAGGGCATCGGCATCGACTCCGACGGAAACATCTACGTCGTTGAGGGCCTGCACGATGTCGTGCAGATCTTCGATGAGAAGGGTCAGTTCCTCCTTGCCTTCGGCGGGTCAGGGACGGGCGACGGAGAGTTCTGGCTCCCGGCGGGGCTGGCGATTCACGACGACAGGATCTATGTCTCGGACTCGTCGAACCGTCGGGTGCAGGTGTTCGATTACCGGACGGAGCGGCGGTGAGACGGTCCTTCGGGCCTCTCGCGATCTGCGCCCTTCTTGTCTCGACCGTTCTGGCCGGCCAGGTGCCGATCACCTCGGTGACCAACAAGCACAACCTCTCGCTGAGCGGCCCGGGTCCGGTGCGGGCGACGTTGGTCAATGAGATCTGCGTCTTCTGCCACACGCCCCACAACGCGAATCCGGCGACGCCGCTCTGGAACCAGGCGCTCTCGTCGGGCGTGACCTACACGGCTTACAGCAGCAGCACCATGGCGGCGAGCGTCGGCCTGCCCACCGGTTCGTCGAAGCTGTGCCTGAGCTGCCACGATGGAACGGTCGCCATCGGCAACACCGTCACGCGCGGCCAGATTGCGATGACCGGTGTCGACGCTCAGGGGAAACTGACCGGTCACTCGATGCTCGGCCCCAACCTGGCCGACGACCACCCGTTTTCCTTCGCCCCGGTGACGGGACCGCAGATCGTCGCTCCGCCGGCGGGTGACGCGGTGAGGCTCGACGCCAACGGCATGCTTCAGTGCCGGAGCTGCCACGACCCGCACCGGCAGGAAGTGGATCCGGTCGTCAAGAAGTTTCTCGTCAAGAACAATAGTGCGTCGGCCCTGTGTCTGACCTGCCACCAGAAGACGTACTGGCTGACGAACCCCAGCAGCCACCAGAGCTCGACGCGGGCGTACACCGCCGTGCAAGGCGCGCACACGGGGTATGCCACGGTCGCGACCAATGGCTGCGAGAGCTGCCACAAGCCGCACACGGCGCCGGCAAGCACCCGCGTGCTCAAGGCCGTTGAGGAAGCGACGTGCGGCACTGGCGCCGGCGCCCAGTGTCACGGAGCGAGCGGCGTGGCGTTGAAGAATATCGTCGCCGAGTTCAACAAGCTGTACAGACACCCCACATACGACACGACGCCCTCGGCGCACGACGCCGCCGAGTCACCGAGCAGCGCCAGCTACCGGCTGCCCGAAGTGCTGAGCACGGCGGCGCGACACGCCGAGTGCGCCGATTGCCACAACCCGCACGCGAGCTACGCGGCGACCGCGACTGCTCCGAAGGGATCCGGCAAGCTTTCGGGAGTTTGGGGCATCGACTCGAACGGGAGCCGGGTCGATCCGAGCGGGGTGCCCCCATCGGTGCGCGAGTACGAGATCTGCTACAAGTGCCACGCCGACTCGGCGAACAAACCGCAATCGCCGCTGGCAGGCGGGGGCCCGTATCCGCCGTACCCGAACCGCGTCGCGCTGCAGTTCAACAAGCGGTTGCAGTTCGACCCGGCAAACCCGTCGTACCATCCGATCGAGGCTGCCGGGAAGAGCACCGATGTTCCCAGCCTGAAAGCGCCGTGGACGACGAGCAGCATCATCTACTGCGGGGACTGCCACGGAAATGATACTGGACCCCGAGCGGCGCCGACGCCGGGCACGGGGCCCGACGGCGTCCACGGTTCGAACATTAAACACCTACTGGTCGCACGCTACGACATGGACAACCTGGAGAACGATCCCGAGTCGGCCGCGGTATACGCCCTCTGCTACAAGTGCCACGACCGAACCAGTATCCTGGGGAACGTCACGTTCAAGCTGCACGACATCCACGTGGTGGGCGGCGCGGTCCCGTGCGACCAGTGCCACGACCCACACGGGATCAGCGCCAGCCAGGGGAACTCGACGAACAACTCCCGCCTGATCAACTTCGACAAGAGGTGGGTCACGCCCGATCCCCAGGGGCGCCTGTACTTTCAGGATCTCGGCTACCGCACGGGTCGGTGCTATCTCACGTGCCACGGCAAGGTCCACTCGCCGTTTTCTTACTGATTTCCTAGCCCCCTGAGCATGGGCCAGCGTGTGGGCAGCGAGCCCGACCTCACCGGATATGGCATGCGATGCATAGCCGGCTGCGCCGGTTGTCGATCACTAGGTGGTTCGCGAGTCTTGAGTAGCCACTATGACAGGTACCGCATCCGAGCCTGCCGGAGTACAGGCGGATCCTCCGGTCGAGGGAGGCGACGGGCTTCAGGTCCGTGACGGATGACGCGGGCGTCCCATATGAGCCGCCAATGGGATGGGTGAGTCCAATCGAGGCTCCCTGTCCCGGCCGTTGGGCATCGGACGGATCGTAGATCGCGGAGCCGGCGAAGCTGCCGATGACGCCGTCGTGGCAGCCCACGCAGTTGAGCGACTCTTCGTCAAGCGTCTGCAGGGACTCGCCCGCATTCCGGAATCGGATTCCTCCGTGCGCGGTATCGAATGCCAGAACGTGTGGCTTGCCCGCGCGCTCCCGCTGTGAGTGGCAGGTGGCACAAAACGCGCGACCTGTCGCGGCACGCCTCAGGAGGAACGCCGCAGGGGTACGTGTGGCGTCGTTCGTTCGCGGGACGTCGTGGCACGAGAGGCAGGTAAGCCGTCCCTGGGTGTCGAGCGGGAACTCCTGTGGGATCGGAATCGCCGGCACGACGCCGACCGGATGGGACAGGCCGTCGGGAAACCGATGGCACTCCGTGCAGGGGTGGCTCCCCGACTCCGGGCCAGTCTCCGGGTGAGTCGGGACCAGGGTGATCTGCTGCCCTCGCACAATGGCAAGCGCGGCGACGATGAGCGCCGGGATCAGGAAGGTGCGTCTTGATGCCGGCACAGCCGCCTCTTTTCTTAGGCCCTGGGTACTCAAGGCTCTGCTCCGGTCGCCTGACGGCGGACCCGCGCCGACTCATGCACGAGGCCGAGACCGTGTGCGAAGACGGGATTCACAGTCTGATTCAATGATAAGCCCAGTTCTGTTCACTCGAAGGCCTCCAGTACGGACTATCGCCCTGAGAAGATGTCTATAGAAGAAATCGGCGCGAATCGTGGCCGCTTTAGCGCCACAGTGTTCGACGAACTCTCTGCGCGGGCGCAACGCCGAGTGGCGCGGGGCGATGGACACGAGGTTGTGAGCGAGCGAGTGGAGCCGCCGGCGTAGCGGCGGCGGAACGAAGTGAGCCAGGCGGGGTGCAGGGGCCCCCGCCGAGCCAAGGAACGATAGACTGTCCCCCATGCAAACGGTCCAGCCCGCCCGCCTGAAAGCCGGAGTTACGCACAACGATCTGCCCGCGCCGGTGGCGCAAGTGGCGGGGTCGACCGTCGTCATTCGCGGACGCGCCCTCGTGATCTGGGATCCGAAAGCGGCGCCGGGCACGAAGAAGCTCGACGCGATCGACACCGACCAGATCACGCCGGCCGCCGACTGCGTGTCCGAAAGCCTCGACACGCTCGACGAGAAGTGGAAGGCCGGATCGTTCCGCTACCTGATGCCCGACTTCCGCAAGCGCGTGCACAGCGGACAGACGTTTGTCATCGCGGGTGATCGCTTCGCCATCGGCTCGTCGCGCGAGATGAGCCCCGCGGGCCTGAAGGGCGTGGCGGAAGAAGCCGGTCTCGAGATGGTGATCATCTGCGGCAACAACATGGGCGACATTTTCCGCCGCAACGCCTTCAACCTGGGGCTGCACGTGGTGCAGTGTCCCGAGGCGGTCACGGACGCCAAAGATAATGATGAGTTCACGTTCGACCCGGTCACGCGCGCGATCGCGAACGTGACGCAGGGCAAGAGCTACACGCCGGTGCCGCTCTCCGTGAAAGAAGAAGAGAT